>JBIOYF010000274.1:0-7076 GCA_044870035.1 Dehalococcoidia bacterium | reverse complement strand
CACCACCACCACCGTCGTCGGCCGCGTCTGCGTCGCCATCGAAGGCCTCAACCGCTCCAACATCTCCAGCGTCACCGTGACCTACCCCAACGGCCAGGGCCCGGGCAACTCGGTCATCGTGGCCGCGAACTATACCTACCGCTACATCACGCCGCTCGGCGACATCATCCAATTCTTCAGCGGCGGCACCCTCACCGAAACCATCCCGCTCTCCACCTCCACCGATATGCGGCTGGAGTGAGCCAGCCCGGATAACCTCCTTACGAGAGCCTACGGTTAGCCATACGTGCGCACGCACGCATGCCGCGCGCCGGAAACGACGGCACACTCCCAACAGCGGCCAGTAAACGGCTGGTGAACGAGCCTTGGCGCCACCACATCGAGAGAAGAGTACTACGGGCGGTGCCATCTCCCGTTCACCGCCCGTAGCGTGAGTCCCCGGTCCTACCGGGTGGTGTTAACGTACGGCTAGAAAGGCCACCTCCTTTCCTTAGATTGCTGCCCCCTTCCTAGCGCGTGGCAACGGTGCGCCGGAGGAAGGCGGGAAGCTCCGTGTCCGCCGGGTTTGGCAGCGGCTCCGCCGCAAAGTGATGCCCAACCTCGGCTGGCTCGGCCGAGAGCGCACGCGGGCCCAACGGGAATCCCGTCGCGATGACGGTCACCTTGATCTCGTCCCCCAGGCTCGGGTCGATCGTCGTGCCGAAGATGATCTCCGCATCGGGCGCGACCACCTCCTCGATCACCTTCGCCGCCGCGTGCAGCTCGTGCAGCCCGAGGTTGCGCGCGCCGGTCACGTTGAACAGCACACCGGTCGCGCCCTGGATGCTCACGTCGAGCAGCGGGCTGGAGATCGCCGCCTGGGCGGCCTCCACGGCGCGCTTTTCACCGCTCGCCCGGCCGATCGCGAGCAGGGCCGGGCCGGCGTCCTGCATGATCCGGCGCACGTCGGCGAAGTCGAGGTTGATCTCGCCGGGGAGTGTGATCAGTTCGGAGATGCCCTGGATGCCCTGGCGGAGCACGTCGTCCGCGCTCCGGAACGCCTCCTCGACGGTGACTTCCGGCCCGCAGGTGTCGAGCAGGCGGTCGTTCGGGATGACGATCAGCGTATCGACGCGCTCGCGCAGCTCGGCGATGCCCTCGTCGGCCTGATGGCGCCGGCGCGCGCCTTCGAACCCGAACGGCTTGGTGACCACGCCGACGGTCAAGGCGCCCACCTCGCGCGCCACCTCCGCCACGACAGGCGAGGCGCCGGTCCCGGTGCCGCCGCCCATGCCCGCGGTGATGAAGACCATCTCCGCGCCTCGCATGGCGTCCAGGACTTCGTCGCGGCTCTCCTCGGCGGCGTGCATCCCCTTGCCGGGGTCGCCGCCCGCGCCCAGCCCCTTGGTGAGCTTATCGCCGATGCGGATGCGCACGGGCGCTTCGCAGCGCGCGAGCGCCTGCGCGTCGGTATTGATGCCGACGAACTGCACGCCGGCGACGTCCTCGGCGATCATACGGTTCAGGGCGTTGCAGCCTCCCCCACCGATGCCGATGACCTTGATTGGCGGTAACCCATTTACTCCCGAGCTCACAGTCTGTTCCCTCCTCCTTGCTCCGCGACGGGCGGTGCGGGCCCTCACCTGACCCTGTCGAGAAACGCTAGGCGCTAGTTCTCCCCCTGCTTCGTGTTCGCCTTCGTCGGGCTCTTCGTAAGGCTCCGGCCACTCCTCGTCCTCCGGCACCATGCCGGGCAACACAGGCTGAGCCCCGCTCAGAGCGTCGTTCTCGTTCGCCGATTCGTACGTAGGTTGCACGTTACCCCCTTTATTCCGGCAGCAAGACTCGTACCCAGCGCTGGAGCCGCTGCCAGAGGTCGCCGCCCATCGGCGGCCGCTGGTACGCGTGCCAGGCGCCTGCTTCCATCTCTCGGACGGCCCATTGCAGCACTCCGACGCTGGCCGCGTAGGCCGGGTCGCTGAGGATATCGATCAGCCCCTGCATGTTGCGCGGCGCCCCGACGCGCGCCGGCAGGCCGGTCACCTGCTCGGCCAGCTGCGCGATGCCGGTCAGGTTCGCGGTGCCGCCGGCGAGCACCAGCCCGGCCGACAGGATGTCGTCGTGGACGGCGCGCCGCACCTCGCGGACGACCATCTCGAACGTCTCTTCCACGCGCGCCTGCACGATCTCCGCGATGCGCCGGCGCTGCACCGTCCGGCGCTCCTCCGCGCCGAAGACCTGCAGCTCTACCGTCTCCTCCGCATCGACGGCGCTGGGCAGCGCGTGCGCGTAGAGCTCCTTCGCGTCTGCGGCGGCCTGATAAGGGCAGCGCAGCCCGACGACGAGGTCGCGTGTGATGTGGTTGCCGCCCACAGGCAGGACGGCCGTGTGGATGATGCTCCCCTCGACGAACACCGCGATGTCCGTCGTGCCCCCGCCCATATCGACGAGCACCACGCCCTGGCGCTTCTCCTCCATCTCGAGCACGGCTTCCGCGCTCGCGAGGGGCGTGGCGATCAGGCTATCGACGCGGACGCCGGCACTTTCGACGCACTTGGTCGCGTTCTGGAGCATCGTGCTCAAGCCGGTAATGATATGCGTCTCCACGTCCAACCGCTGGCCGAACATGCCGACCGGGTCGGTGACGTGGTCCTGGCCATCGACGATGAAGTAACGCGCGACCGCGTGGATGATCTCCCGGTTCGTCGGAATGCTCACGATGCGCGAGCCGTCCAGCGCGCGGTTCACGTCGTCTTCGCTGATCGGGCGGTCGCGGTCCGGGACGGCGACGACCCCGCGGTTGTTCACGCAGGAAATGTGCGGGCCCGTCACGCCGACGTGCGCCGAGAGAATGTTGATGCCGCTCGAGCGCTGCGCCTGCTCGATCGACGTGCGGATCGATTCCGAGGCATCGCGCAGGTTCTCGACCATGCCGCGGTTCAGCCCGTTCGCCGCCGAGATGCCCACGCCCAAGATGCGGAGCGGCTGGTCCGTCAACGCCTCGGCCACTACCGTACAGACCTTCGTCGTGCCGACGTCAATCGAAGCTAGGACGCCGCCTTTCCTCATGGCTCGGCCTCCTTCCCCGCCGGCAGCGCGTTCGCCGTACGCTTGCTCATTCGACGGTCACCCGATCGCCGAAGCGCAGGTCGACCGCGTGGACTGACATACCCTGCTCCTGTGCGCGCTCCAGCACCGCGTAGAGCGCCGCGAGCTTGAACTCGTAGTTATCGAGGCCGCCGAACGACACGCGGACGTCGTCCGAGAGCACCACGGTCAGCCCGGTCATCTGCGCGTACTCCATACGCGCGACCGGCGCGCCGATCGCCTGCTCCGCCGTCCCCACGAGCTGCTCCGCGATCGCCACCACGCCGGCGTCGACCCTGTCGCCCGGCCGCAGGGGTCCGGTCGGGTCGGTCTGGACGATGACCGGGGCGTTCTGCGGCTCCGGCAGCGTCAGCACGACGCCCTCGTCGTCGATGACGTAGCGCTGGTCGGCGATCTGCCAGACGCCCCACGGCTGGCGCTCGACAATCGTCACGTGCGCGCCGAACGGCCAGTCGCGCGAGACCTGCGCGTCCTTCACCAGCGGAAACGCCAGCAGCCGCCCGCGCGCGCCACCGAAATCGGGCCGGACGATGCTCTGACCATTCAGGCCCGCAACCTGGCGGACCACCTCGTCCGAGACGACCGCGTTGCCATCGACCGCAACGCCGTGCAGCGCGAAGATCGGGCTGTTGTACAGCCACCAGCCGCCCGCCATCGCCAGCAGCGCGAGTGCCGTGGCGATCGAGAGCCGCCGCGTGCGGCCATCGAGCTTCGGCAGCGCGATCGCAGGCGCGATAATCTGCCGCCGGCCAGCTACACGCCACTGCGGAGACTGGCGACGCAGGGGCCGCGGCGGGCGCGCGGCGGGCTGCGTAGAGCGCCGCCTAGCCACGCTGTCGCTCCGTTTGTCGCTCCAGCCCCAGCTCGACGAGCCGCGCGATCAGATCGCTGTAGCTCAGGCCTGCCTGCTGCCAGAGCCGCGGGTACATGCTCCCGGGCGTGAAGCCCGGCAGCGTGTTGATCTCATCGAGGTAGATGTCGCCATCCTCGGTCAGGAAGAAGTCCATCCGGCCCATCCCGGCACAGTCCAGCGCGCGATAGCCGCGCAGAGCCAGCTCCTGGACCTGGCTCGCCGTCTCCGAGTCGATGTCGGCCGGGATGATCAGCTCGGTGCTCGGGTCGAGGTACTTCGCCTCGTAGTCGTAGAACTCGCGTGTGTAGTGGATCTCCCCGATCGGCGAGGGTTGGGGGTCGTCGTTGCCCAGCACGGCGCACTCTACCTCGCGCGCCTGAACGCCGCGCTCGACGAGCACCTTGCGGTCGAAGCGGAACGCCTGGCACATCGCCGGGCCGATCTCCTCGCGCGAGCGTACCTTGCTGACGCCCAGGCTGCTGCCGCCGTTCGCCGGCTTGACGAACGCCGGGTAGCCGATCGAGCCCTCGATCGCCGCGACGATCTGGCGCTGCTCGGCGTGGAACTGCGTCGAGCGCACGACGATGAAATCGACGACGTCCAGGCCGGCCTGGCGCAGCAGGCGCTTCATCAGCCCCTTGTCCATCCCGATCGCGCTCGCCGCTACACCCGCGCCGCAGTACGGCACGCCGGCCAGCTCGAGGAGGCCCTGGAGCGTGCCGTCCTCGCCGAACGTGCCATGGATGAGCGGAAACGCTACGTCGATCTCACGCAGCGACGCGAGCGCCTCCGGCCGGGCGAGGATGCCCTGCGCGCCTTCGAGCTCCATCGCCTTCGTGTATGGCTCCACGGCGCTGGCGAGCTGTCGTTGCGTCTCGTCCGGCGTCAGCCAGGCGCCGGTCTTCGTCACGCCGATGGGCACGACATCGAAGCGGCCGCTCGCAGCGGCGATCACGTGCTCGGCCGAGACGACGGACACCTCGTGCTCGCGCGACTGGCCGCCGAAGATCACGCCGAGGCGCAGCGGCTCAGCCATCAAGGCCCTCCCCGACCAGCGCGATCTCCAGCTCCAGCCCGATGCCGAAGCGCTCGCGGACGCGTTCGCGCGCGAGATCGATCAGCGCCTTTACGTCAGCGGCGCGCGCCTGACCGGCGTTGAGGAAGAAGTTGCAGTGCTTGTCGGAGATCTGCGCATCACCGATGCGGTGGCCGCGCAGGCCGACATCATCGATCAGTTTCCAGGCCGGGTGCTCCGGCGGGTTCTTGAAAATCGAGCCGGCGTTGCGGCCGCGGGGCTGCGCCGAAAGGCGGCGCGTGTCCAGCTCCTGGACGCGCTGCATCAGCGCCTGCGCGTCACCTGCCCAGACGACGAAGTCGGCCGAGAGCACGACGCGCTGCTGGAACTGGCCGCGCGTGAAGACGCTGCCGCGGTACTGCAGCTCCAGCTGCTCGGCCGGCAGCTCCTTTGTCGAGCCGGTGCCGTTGACGATCGAAATCGAGCGCAGCACGTCGCCCAGGCAGCCGCCGTAGGCGCCCGCGTTGTAGACTACCGCGCCGCCCAGCGTGCCCGGGATACCGCTCGCCCACTCCAGGCCGCCGTAGCCGCGACGCGCCAGCGCGCGCGCCACGCCGGCAAAGCTGGCGCCGGACTCCGCGCGGAAGCGCAGGCTGCCGCCTTCGTCCGGCTGCGGCCCGATCAGCGCGCGCGCGTGGTTCTCGATCACCACGCCGCGCAGGCCGCCGTCGCCGATCAGGATGTTGCTGCCCGAGCCGAGCACGAAGACGGGCGCACCATCCTCCCGACAGGCGATCACGATCTGGGCAAGCTGGTTCGCGTTCTCCGCAACGACGTAGACGTCCGCCGGCCCGCCGATCCCGAACGTCGTGTGCCGCGACAGCGACTCCTCCGTCCGCACGGACGCGATCTTCTCGAGTGCAGCGATCAGCCCCACAGAACGGCTGAACCTCCGAACGTCGGAACCGCCCGCCTTAGATGGCAGGTCCAGAGGTTCTGAGGCCTTTAGGTTCCGGTCCTTATCCCTCAGTTCTTCCAGCACCAGCGGCCCCACTTGGTCGACATCGCCCGCCCCGATCGTGAAGAACACGTCGCCGGGGCGCAGCAGGTCGAGCGCGAGGCGCGCCGCTTCGTCGAAGCCAGCCACGTAGCGCGCCTGCGGCGACTCTATCGCCTCGGCCAGCGCGCGGGCGTCCATGCCCGCCGTCTCCGGCTCGCGCGCCGCGTAGGTAGGGAGCACCAACAGCTCATCGAGGCCGCGGAAGCACGTGCGGAAGCCTTCGAGCAGGTACTGCGTGCGGCTGTAGGTGTGTGGTTGGAACACGGCGAGCAGCCGCCGGCCCGCGAAGCGCTCGCGCGCGGCCGAAAGCGTGGCGGCGACTTCCGTGGGGTGGTGCGCGTAGTCGTCCACCACCGTTACGCCGGCCGCTTCGCCGACCAGCTCGAAGCGCCTACGCGCGCCGCCGTATTCGGCGAGCGTCTCGCGCATGACATCGATTGGTATGTCGAGCGCGCGGCCGACGGCGATCGCCGCGAGCGCATTCGCCACGTTATGTTTGCCCGGCAGACGCAGCTCGAGCGTCTCGTCCTTGCCGTCTAGCTGCACGCGGAACGTCTGGCCGCCGGTCGGAGTCGCGCGCACGTCCTGCGCCGAGAGGTCCGCGCCGGCATCGACCGCGTACGTCTGGATGCGCGCGCCGATCGCTGTCGACGCGAGCAGCTCCCGTACCTTAGCGCTGTCGGTACACACGATCAGCACGCCGTCCGGCTGCACCTGCGTCATGAACCGGGCGAACGCCTTTGCGTACTCTGCAAACGTGCCATAGATATCGAGATGGTCCGGCTCGACGTTGAGTACGACGCCGATGTCGGCGTAGTAGGCGAGGAACGCGCGGTCGAACTCGTCCGCCTCGACGACGATGTCGTTGCCGTCGCCCGGCGCCGCGTTCGTGCCGAGGTCGCGCACCTCGCCGCCGACCAGGTACGTCGGCGAACGGCCGGCGCGCACCAGCAGCGTCGCGATCAGGCCCGTGGTGGTCGTCTTGCCGTGCGTGCCGGCGATGCAGATCGAGCGCCGGCCCTCCATCAGCTTGGCGACGAAGTCGTGGCGCTTCATGACCG
>JBIOYF010000273.1:0-2259 GCA_044870035.1 Dehalococcoidia bacterium | reverse complement strand
GGCGCGATCGGCGTGAGAGCCTCACATGAGACTCGAGCGCTGTCCATTGACCGGTCCTCTTGCAGCACGCGGCGCCGCGCGGCCTCGCCGGTCTGATCGTCGCGATCAGGTCGGGCTGAGCCAGCCGACAAGGCGCAGCGCCTGCTCAGCGACCTCACGCGCGGACCGATCGGCGGTGTCGATGCAGTGATCTTCGACCACGGTGCGCTCCAGTTTGTCCGAGAGGTGGGTCGCGGCGTTGATGTACCAGTCCAGGTCGCGGCCGGCTTCGCGACCGCGGATGCGAGCGTGCAGGACCTCCAGCGGGGCGCGCAGCCCGATGACAGTGATATCGGCGCCGGGCACGGCCTTGATGACGTGGCGTAGCAGGCTGCGCGCTTCGAGCACGCGGCACAGCACCAGCCGCTGCGCGCCTGCCGCCCGGAAGTTCTGCCACATGCAAGCCAGGTTGCGATGCGCGAGCCGCTCGTTCCACGGATCGTCCGGTGGCGCTGGCCAACACACACCGATCCGCGCCAGATCGACGAGCGCATGCGGAACGCCCGCATTGCTGAGCAGCGCGGACGCCTCCTCGGCGACCGTCGTCTTGCCGACTCCAACGGGACCGGTGATCATCAGAACGGGCACGCGAACCCTGTTGCCTTCGGCGGCGTGAGGACGCTGCATGGGACTACTCCAGTGTGCGGGAGCGCGATCGCGATCGCCAAGGCTTCCGGGGCAGCCAGATGCGGCCGGCGCAGTCGGGGAGTTCCGCTCAGGGCAGAAGATCTCACTCAGCAGCGTGGAGCGCGACGTCCCGCAGGCGGATCCGCTTACGGCATTCCGCGCCCCGCTCTCTCATGAATGCGGGCGTCCTAAGGCGGTGCCGACGAGGTGCTCGCTTGGCGACGACCCACGGAAGCGCCACTTGGCCGGACGCGTGCGTCCCGTGCATAGGCACAATGAGGGCGCGCGTGAGCTGCCGATCGGATGGAGGTCGAGCACCATCGCTGTCGCCTTGAGGCACATGCGATAGCCCGATCCGCGACCGCCAATGCTGTCGCTCCGGACGAGGAGGAGGTGCGCGCGAGCACCCGATCGGTGGCGGCACCGCACTCGCCTTCGTCGAGATCCAGCACTGCCACAGTCCGCTCCTGTTTCGTCGTCCAACGAGGCGTCTGACGCACCTAGCCGGACGCCGCCCTTCACGCCAAAGGAGCAGCGCCGCCGCCCGCTGGTCAAGCGCGAGCGACCACGACGAACAGATCGTGCGATGCCGATGCCATCCTGCCCGGCTCGCCGATCCCGACGAGAATGGGCGAAAGGGGGATGACGATGAGCAGAGTTGTCGTGATCAATCACCTGACGCTGGACGGGGTGATGCAGGCGCCCGGCCGTCCCGACGAGGACACGCGCGGCGGCTTCGAGCTGGGCGGCTGGGCTGGGCCGAATGTCGACGGTGCGGTGAATGCTGCGATGGGCGCTCGGATGCCCCGGAGTGGCGGGCTCCTGCTCGGCCGGCGCAGCTACGAGGAAATGCTCAGCTACTGGAACACGCAAGACAGCCCGTTCAAAGACATGCTCAACAGCGCTCCCAAGTACGTCGCCTCCCGGACCCTGCGTGAGCCGCTGCCCTGGCCGAACTCGACACTGCTAAACGCTGATGTCGCGGACGCGGTAGCGAAGCTCAAACAGCAGCCAGGGAAGGATCTAAACGTGATGGGTAGCGGCGAGCTGATTCAGACGCTGATGCGCCATGACCTCATCGACGAGTATCTGCTCCTCATCCACCCGCTCGTGCTCGGGGCGGGACGCCGGCTGTTCGCCGACGGCGGTCCGCCGGCCTCGCTCCATCTCGTCGACAGCACCGTAAGCACGACCGGCGTCCTTATCGCCACCTACCAACCGGAGCAGCTGGACTAGCCGGCCGGCCCCAGCCACGGAGCCAGGGGGCCAACGTCGCCTACTGCTTCGCGCGACCTGCAGCGGCGACCGGAGCTAAGTCGAGCTGCCGACCTACTCGGCGAAGGAGCCGTACTTGATGTTCATCAAGCGCCCCTTCCAGCACTCCGGCCGTATCTCCGACCGCCACGTACGGACCGAGGACATCCTCCCCACGATCGCCGACGTGCTCGGCATCCGCATGCCGTGGGGCGTCGACGGCGCCTCGATCTTCGACCGCTCGGCGCACATCCCCTCGAACATCGAGGTCTACCAGCGCTCCGGGCGCAAGCTCACGCTCTCGCTGCCGCAGTTCAAGCGCCGCATCCGCGCCTCGCT
>JBIOYF010000272.1:0-12296 GCA_044870035.1 Dehalococcoidia bacterium | reverse complement strand
TAGACGCCGACGAGCTCTGGGAGCCGAAGCCGAACAACACCAGTAAGTGTGGTGACGACCCCTGGAACCCGCTCGACTACGTCGCTGGTGGGGACGTGAGTGGTACCTATGACATTACCGCCGTCGCCGCTCGCCAGGACGTTGGCGCACCGGGCTTCTACTACTACTGTGACGCGGACATCAACACGAGCGGTAAGAACCTCACCGCCCGGTTGCTGTGCTACATCGACGCCGCGGTCTTCACGGTGAACCCGCAGGCCGCTACCCCACCCGACTCCAAGACCTGCCCGCCCGCGGCGGCGCAGGACTGTGGTGACGGCATCTCGGGCGCGCCGCCTCCGGGCACGACCGTGGGCACGTATCCGACCAACAAGCGCCTCCTCGCCGACGTGGACGACAAGCAGACCGAGCTGACAGGCGTTCTGGATAAGACGCAGAACGTGATCAAGCTGCACGGCTGCTTCGAAGACCGCGACGTCAAGGGTGCCTTGGGGGCGGTCTACGTGGACGCCATCATTAACGCCCACACCGGTCACGGCTTGGTCAAGCTCTGGACGCAGCTGAGCAACGGCCTGACCCCTGCCAACTGCGTAGTTGGCGCACCGGCGCTGGGCTCCCCGCCCCCAGGAATGGACACGGGCGGAGCCACGCAAGGCAGCATCGTTCCGCTCCACATCGTCCGGCAGGCCATGAAGGCCACGCCGCCGGCCGGTCGTGACTCGGACACTGACGGCTGCCCGAACAAGCGTGAGCTCGGCGACAACCAGGCGACTGGCGGTCTCCGTGACCCGTCCAACCACTACGACTACATGAACCCGACGAAGGACGGTCTCAACCGCGTGGACGACATCCTCGCGGTGGTGAACCAGTACTTCATCGACGACCCGATCGGTAACCCGGACATGAAGTCCCAGACGGACCGCACGGCAATCACCGGCGGCAACCAATGGAACCTCGGTCCGCCGAACGGCCAGCAGCGTGTGGACGACATCTTGGCTTCGGTCAAGCAGTACTTCCACGACTGCTAAGCACCGTTAGGTAAAGTAGTAAAGAGGGAGCCCGCAAGGGCTCCCTCTTCTTTCCCCTAGCAATGTCACGCGCCGCGCTTTGCCAGGCGCAGATCGTAATGAATGTCGTTCAGAAATGCTTGCCTCGCAGTAACTTTTCCTGTTAGGATAGGAATAACCCAGCAAGGGGTGGTTCCGGCTTGCCCAAACTCTCACCGAGTCTCGGCTACTATATTGTCAGCCTAGGCACGGTCATCCAGTTCATCGGCCTTAGCGGCGACTCCTGGCTCTCCGATTCGAGCGGGTCGAGTGCGGGCGCGCTCAGCTTCACCCACCCCGGCGATGTGCTCCTCGTCATCGGCATGGCCGTGACCGTGCTGGGCGTCATGCTCGGCTTCGGTAGCCTGGCCGAAACCATGCCGAACGAGCCCGGGCGCTCGCCCAGGCTGCTGCCGGCGCTGCCGCTCGTCCTGCTCGTCGGCCTCTCCATCGGGAGCGTCTCCTTCGCCTACCAGGCCGGTCAGAACCCCTCCAGCTCCGTCCTCGCCACCGAATCTACCCCCACGGACGCCACGCCGTTCGTCGTCGCCACGCCCGGTCCCGAGAACTGTCCGGAGGGCACCGTCTGGCATCCCGTCATGGGCCACTGCATGACGCCCGAGGCGATCGCCGCCCTTGAGAACGCTCAATGTCCGGAGGGCTACGCACTCGACCCGGGCCTGCTCACCTGCTTGCCCGGCGCTTCCGGCAGCGGAACGCCTGCGGGCAGCGGGACCGTCGCAACGGGGACGCCGGTCTGCCCGAACGGCTTCTTCTGGCATCCCGTCATGGACCATTGTATGGAGACGTCCTCGGTGCAGTGCCCGGCCGGCTATCAGTGGAGCACCGCGCTGCTGGCGTGTACGACGTCATCCGGCGGAACGATCACCACGCCATCGCCGAGCGAAACGCCCGCCTGTCCGGGCGGGACGTTCTGGCACCCGGTCATGGCGCACTGCATGTCGAACCAATGTCCGCCGGGCTTCCAGTTCGACTACACGTATCTGACCTGCCTCCAGGTGGCGGGGCCAACCCCGCTGCCGACGGGTACGCCCACTGAGACGCCGGTCGGCACGCCGGTACCCACGCCCACCGGCACGCCGCCGCCGTCCTGCCCCGACGGCTACTTCTGGCATCCCGCCATGGGCCACTGCATGTCGTACGAGTGCCCGCCCGGTTTGGTCTTCGACCCGGTGACGCTCTACTGTGTCCTGCCGGGCTCGACGCCGGAACCGACGGCCACCCCCACGCCCACCGCGACTCCGTCAGAGCCGGAGCCGTCGTGCCCGGATGGCTATTTCTGGCACCCGGCCATGGGCCACTGCATGTCGTACGAGTGCCCGCCCGGCCTGGTCTTCGACCCGGTGACGCTCTACTGCGTCCTGCCGGGAACGGCCGCGCCGACGCCGACACCAACGCCAACACCTACACCCACCGCGGCCCCGCTGGAGCCGGAGCCGTCCTGCCCGGATGGCTATTTCTGGCACCCGGCCATGGGCCACTGCATGTCGTACGAGTGCCCGCCCGGATTGGTCTTCGACCCTGGGACGCTATACTGTGTCCTGCCGTAACGGAACTTGCACGGCCGCCGGGAGGCGGCGTTTGACGGAGGAGGGGGAAAGGTGAATAAGGAGGAGAGCATCATGAGAAATATCGCGATGAAGGTATGGATTCTCGCCTTGCTCGGTCTGGTGGCTGCGGTCATTCTTCTAACGGGGACGGTGATCAGCCCGAAGGGTACCCAGGCGGCCACCCCGGGGGGCGCCGTCACACCGCTGCTCAGCTGTCCCAACGTTGACGCCAGCGCCGACAATAAAGTGCTGGTCGGCGACATCCTGCCAGTCGTGGCCGCGTACTTCAAGGACTGGCCTGCAAACAACTATTACTACCTGTACGATCTCACCGCACCGTACAACCCTTCCGCGCCCGCTGGCACCGGCCTTCAGCGTGTCGATGACATCATTGCCGTTGTGAACGAGTACTTTACGGTCTGCCCCCTCGTCGATACGCAGATTGCAGCAGCGTCGAAGTGGGGGATAGACGTGGACGGGAACCCAGGCAACGGCAACCAGCCCCTCCCCATCATGGAGAACGAGGCCGCGCTCGAGGCGCTCCACTACTACCAGGGCAGTAATGATGTGCCTGGCCAGGGCGTCCACTATGTCAACGTGGACAACTGGGACGGGACCTTCAACCCGGCGGCGCCCGAAGGCCTGGTCTACCAGAACGGGCGGCTCGCGGCGCAGCTCTACGTGACCGATGGCACCGCGGTAGGCTGGGGAACCCACGCCGCAGGCCCTTGTTCACCTTGCCCTGGAGCTGAGCACGGCATCGAACTAGAGACCGCCATCGACGGCCCGCAGTGCAACCCGGCGTGCAGTTGGGACGGGCCTGAAGGCTGGCATCTCCACCACTATCTCTGCACCGTTCACATCGGTACGTCATCTGCCCTTGCCATTCCCGGTGCCTTTGCGCCGTCGATCAGTGATACGCAGGCACACTGCGCGTCCTTCGCCGGAGAGCCCGAATGTACAGTTCCAGTCACGACGCAGCCCTGCTACCGCTGGGGAAAGGACGTTGGCTGGATGGGCCACCTGTGGAACTGGTTGCCGAACGCCAACCAGGTCGCCGACATTGGCGGCAATAACGGCCGCTTCGCTGACTGCTTCCCTGACGCCGAAGGCTGGAAGGCGTACGACTGTCCGGGATAACGTGAGCGCTTGAACGGTCGGGGCAAGCCGCCCCGACCGTTCAGTTTCGAACGCGAGGTGATATCCGATGTTGAAGATCCTGGCGCTGGTACTCTTCGCGATCTGCCTGGCCGGTGCCCTCGCGCTGCCGCGCGCGACGGAGTCGGCCAGCCCGGGGTCGACCGTCGGACCGCTCCTCAGCTGTCCCAACGTCGACGCCAGCGCGGATGACCGCGTGCAGTCCGGCGACATCCTCGCCGTCGTGGGGGCCTTCTACAAGGACTGGCCGGACATCGACTACCACTACCTTTACGATCTGCAAGCTCCCTACAACGACGACACCGGCGCGGGCGGCTTGCAGCGTGTCGCGGATATTCTCGCCGTGGTGGATCGCTACTACGAAGTCTGTCCCCACGTCGATACGGAAGTCGCCGCAGCCACACGCTGGGCGATCCAGAACATACCGATGACGGAGGACGCGACCGCGCTCGCGGAAGCCGGCTACGTGCTGTCCAGCACGGATGTGCCCGGCCAGGGCAAACACTACGTGAACTTCGCGAACTGGGACGGGACCTTCGATCCAGCCGCACCCGAAGGCCTCGTTTACGATGACGGCCGCCTCAGCGCGCAGCTCTACGATATCGACGGCAGCTCCGTCGGTTGGGTGGAGGACTACGTTTCGCCGCAGAACCAGGGCGGTCCCTGTTGGGACGGCGTCGACAACGGCGGCGACGGCTCCATGGACATCGCTGATCCTGACTGCGGCTCCGGCGACCCGGCCGGTTCGCCGCTGGACGACGTCAACATCGACCCGCTTTGCAACCGGCCGGCGTGTAGCTGGACCGGCGACGAGGGCTGGCACCTGCACTACCGGCTCTGCACCATCCACATCGGCACGCCGTCCGCCGCCGCGCTCCCCATGGCCCCCGGCTCCACGGCGACCGACTGCCAGAACCTGCAGACATCCACCGCGGGAAACGCCTGCGGCCAGGACGTTCCGTTCTGCTGGAGGTTCAACCGTCGCGTTGGCTGGATGGGCCATCTTTGGAACCACCTGCCCAACGCCAACGCCATCTCAGACGTCAACGGCACCATGAGTGGGCGCTTTGCGGACTGCTATCCGGACGGCGGGTTCTGGAAAGCGTACAACTGTCCACAGTAGGGAAGGGAACGCCAGCAGCGACGATCGGCGCCGCTGCTCCTCGTTTAGGAAGACGAAACATGCGGGGGTAATACGATGAAGCTTCTCCTAGTGTCCATCCTTGCTTTAGTCGCGCTCGGCGTCTTGCTGATCCAACCGCGCGCCATCGATGCGACGGGCGGCGGTACGACCGTCACCACGCTGCTGAGCTGTCCGAACGTGGACGCCAGTACCGATAACAAGGTGGCGGTCGGCGACATCCTGGCCGTCGTCAACGCGTACTTCAAGGACTGGCCGGCGACGAACTACACGTACCTGTACGACTTAACTGATCCGTACAACCCCCAGTACTCCGGATCACCCAACCCCACGGGAAAGCAGCGCGTCGACGATATCCTGGCTGTCGTCAATCACTACTTCGAAGTCTGTCCCGCCGTAGATACGCAGGTCGCTGCTGCATCCCGCTGGATACTCACGCAGCATCCTGAGCTGCTCACCGAGAACGTGACCGCGCTTTCCAACGCGGGTTACATCGGCGTCTCGACGATAGACGTGCCGGGCCAGGGCGTCCACTACTCGAATGGCAGCCTCTGGGATGGCAATTTTGATCCTGCTGCGCCGGAGGGGTTAGTCTACAACAACGGCCGGCTCGCCGCGCAGCTCTATGTGGTGAACGGAGTCAACGTCGGCTGGGTCCCCGAGGACCCCGGGCCGAACGAGGGACCGTGCGGCGACGGCATCGACAACGGAAGCGATGGCTTCACCGACGGCGCCGACTCCGATTGCGTGCTCGGCCCTGCCGCCGGCACCCCGCCGGACGACGTCAACTTTGATCCTTACGCTTACTGTGGTGTCGGTGTCTCCTGCAGCTGGGCGATGGACGAGGGTTGGCACCTCCATTACCGGCTCTGCATCATTCACATAGGCACCCAATACGCGCAGTTCTACCAGGTACCGGACGGCCAAGGTCAAGCTTATTGCGACAACGTCCAGGCAACCACCAGCGGAGGCGTAGGCTTCCACCTATATTTCGAACGTATGGGTTGGATGGGCCACCTTTGGAACTGGCTCCCCAACGCCAATCAGGTGCCCGACGTCAACAGCACGACTAATGGCCGCTTCGCCGACTGCTTCCCGGACACCCAGGGCTGGAAGCCGTACAACTGTCCGCAGTAGCGGCCGGCAGCTAGAATCAATGATAGGGCCGAGCCAAGCGACTCGCCCCTATCATCGTCGCGCGGCTCGCGCTGGCCCATATAGTAGCGAATACGATGAAGGCCCTAGCTCTGGCGTTGCTGGCTATCGGTCTCTTGGGCGCGCTCACGCTCCCGCCCGTGACCGAATCGGCCAACCCGGGCATGACCGTCGCTCCGCTCCTCAGCTGTCCCAACGTCGACGCCAGCGCGGATGACCGCGTGCAGTCCGGCGATATCCTCGCCGTCGTGGGGGCCTTCTACAAGGACTGGCCAAGCACCGACTACCACTACATCTACGATGTGCAAGCTCCGTACAACGAAGTCACAGGTCAGGGCGGCTTGCAGCGTGTCGCAGATATTCTCGCAGTAGTGGATCGTTACTACGAAGTCTGTCCCCACGTCGATACCGAGATCGCACAGGCGACGCGGTGGGTCCTGCGCGACTACCCAGCGCTGCTCGCGGAGGACGCCCAACTCCTCGCGGACTTGGGTTACACGCGAGGCGCTATGATCGTCCCCGGCCAAGGCCTGCACTACTTCAATTACCCGCGGTGGTATGACGGAGAGTTTGATCCGGCAAGCCCGGAAGGCTTGCTGTACGTGGAGGGCAGGTTAGTAGCGCAGTTGTACCTATCCAACGGCGACTATTTTGGCTGGGGGCCAGAGCCGGTGCCAATCGAAGGCGTCGATCTGGATCAGTTCTGCAACCCGCAGCCGTGTAGCTGGTCGAACGACAGCGGCTCGGAGCCGATCGACACGTGGCACTTGCACCCCGGCCGGTGCACCGTCGCCAAAGGGACCCCGCACCAGCTCTCCCTTCGCATGCCGGACGCAGAATCCTGCGAGGCGTACCACAACAGCTTGGGCTATGGCGGAACGTGGAACTTCGTTGAGCGAGTCGGTTGGATGAACCACGTCTGGAACTGGCACCCGAACCCCAACGGCCGCTTCGCCGACTGCTACCCGGACACTGAGGGTTGGAAGGCGTACAACTGCCCGCAGTAGCGCGGCGCTGGCAAAGAAGAGCAAAGGCACCCCGCGGTGCCTCTTGCTTCACAGAGGACGGTAACTCTAGAGCACAGGCAGGTAGCGCTGCCGCTCGAAATCGCTGACGTGGGCGCGGTACTGCGCCCACTCGATCTTCTTATTCTTGATCAGGCTCTCGAACACGTGGTCGCCCAGGCACTCGCGGACCAGCTCGCTGCCCTCCGCCGCCAGGATCGCCTCGTGTAGGTCACCGGGTAGCAGCTCGATGCCGCGCTGCTCTCGTTCGGCCTCGGACATCTCGAAGACGTTCTCCTCCGTCGGCTCCTGTAGCGGGTATTCGTGCTCGATGCCCGCCAGCCCCGCCGCGAGCATGACGGAGAACGCGAGGTACGGGTTGCAGGCGGGGTCCGGCGCCCTGTACTCGATGCGCGTGGCGACCTCCTTGCCCGGCTTGTACTCCGGCACGCGGATCAGGTCAGAGCGGTTACGGCGCGCCCAGGTGACGTAGACCGGCGCCTCGTACCCGGGCACCAGCCGTTTGTATGAGTTAACCCACTGGTTCGTCACCAGCGTGATCTCCGGCGCGTGCCGCAGCAGGCCGGCGATGTAGGCCTTAGCGAGCGGTGAGAGATGGTACTCGTCGCTCGCGTCGAAGAAGGCGTTGCGCTCACCTTTGAACAACGACTGGTGTGTGTGCATGCCGGAGCCGTTCTCGCTCGCGATCGGCTTGGGCATGAACGTCGCGTAGACGCTGTTCGCCAGCGCGATCTCTTTGACGACCAGGCGGTAGGTCATCGCGTTGTCCGCCATCGTCAGCGCATCCGTGTAGCGAAGATCGATCTCGTGCTGGCTGCGCGCGACTTCGTGGTGGCTGTATTCCACGCCGATGCCCATGTCTTCCAGCGTCAGCACCGTCTGGCGGCGCAGGTCGCTCGCGGCGTCCAGCGGTGTCAGGTCGAAGTAGCCGCCTTCGTCCAGCACGTCGGTAGCGTCTGAGCTCCTGAAGTAGAAGAACTCCAGCTCCGGCCCCACGTAGAACGTGAAGCCCAGGTCGGTGGCGCGCTTCAGGTTGCGCTTCAACACATGGCGCGGGTCGCCCTCGAACGGCGAGCCGTCCGGGTGGAGCACGTCGCAGAACATGCGCGCCACGCCGCGTTCGCGGGGCCGCCAGGGTAGGGCGGAGAACGTGGCCGGGTCGGGCAGCGCCACCATGTCCGACTCGTCGATGCGCGCGAACCCTTCGATCGATGAGCCGTCGAAGCCCATGCCCTCTTCAAGCGCCTGCTCCAGCTCTTCGACCGTGATGGCAAAGCTCTTCAGAAAGCCCAGGATGTCCGTGAACCACAGGCGGATGAACTTGATGTCCTGGTCTTTGCAGGTCTGCAGAACAAAGTCTCGTTGATCGTCCATGGGGCCTCTCCCGTTCCGAATCGAGTCCATTATAAGAGCTGCGCCGTGCCCTTAGGTTACGAGCGCGTTACATCTCTAGCAAGAAGAGAGGGAGGCCATTCGGCCTCCCTCTCCGATCTCGTCTCGGCTGGTCGCTACGCGTCGAAGTAGAGGTGGAACTCGTACGGGTGCGGCCGGAGCCGCATTGGGTCGATCTCTGCGTCGCGCTTGAAGGACAGCCACATGTCGAGCAGGTCCTGCGTGAACACGCCGCCCTTCAGCAGAAACTCGTTGTCCTGTTCGAGGCACTCGAGCGCTTCTTCGAGCGAGCCAGGCACCGTTGGGATCTTGGCCGCCTCTTCCGGCGGCAGCTCGTACGTGTTGCGCTCCAGCGGGCTACCGGGGTCCATCTTCTTCTCGATGCCGTCCAGGCCGGCCATCAGCATGGCGGAGAAGGCCAGATACGGGTTGCAGGTTGGGTCGGGCGGGCGGAACTCAATGCGCTTCGCTTTCGGGTTCTCGTTGAACACCGGAATGCGCGCCGCCGCCGAGCGGTTACGGGCGGAGTAGACCAGGTTCACCGGCGCCTCGAAGCCGGGCACAAGCCTCTTATAGGAGTTCGTTGTCGGCGCGCAGAACGCCATCAACGCGCGGGCGTGGTGGAGCAGGCCGCCGATGTACCAGCGGCAGAGCTCGCTCGTCAGTGCGTAGCCCTTTTCGTCGAAGAAGAGCGGCTTGCCGTCCTTCCAGAGCGACTGATGGGTGTGCATGCCCGAACCGTTGTCGTTGAAGAGCGGCTTCGGCATAAACGTCGCCACCTTGCCGTGCTTCTGCGCTACGCTCTTCACGATGTACTTGTACCACAGTAGATCGTCTGCCTTCTTCAGCAGCGTATCGAAGCGCATATCGATCTCGCACTGGCCGGCCGTCGCCACCTCGTGGTGGTGCACCTCAATCTTGATGCCCACGGCCTCCATCGCCAGGATCATCTCGCTCCGAATGTCCTGCAGCGAATCGTGCGGCGGCACCGGAAAGTAGCCTTCCTTCGGCTTCGGCTTGTAGCCCAGGTTCGGGCCCTCGTCCTTCCCGCTGTTCCACGATCCCTCGACGCTGTCCACGTAGTAGTAGCCAAACTGCGTTCCTTGATCGAACCTAATGTCGTCGAACACAAAAAACTCCGGCTCCGGCCCGACGTAGCATGTGTCCGCGATTCCCGTCGAGCGGAGATAGTCCTCAGCCTTGCGGGCGATGTAGCGCGGGTCACGCGAGTACGGCTGCTGCGTGATCGGGTCTTTCACATCACAGATCACGTTTAGCGTTGGGACCTCCCGGAAGGGATCGACCTGAGCGGTGGCAGCGTCAGGAATCAGGATCATGTCTGACTCCTGGATCTGCTGGAATCCGCGGATGCTCGATCCGTCGAACCCGATCCCTTCGACCCAGATCGAGTCCGACTCCACCATCTCGCGCGGCATAATCGAGAAGTGCTGCCAGAGACCCGGGAGGTCGGTAAACCGCAGGTCAACGATCTGGATGTTCTTCTCTCTGATGAGCTTAGCTACTTCTTCGGGTTTCAAGATCTGTCCTCCTCAGGATTGGCGTCGCTACCGTTATACTGCCGGCCTGCGGCCATTCGCCAGGCTTCGCCAGGCTCAAGATTGCCCTTATACCACGGCCTCGCCCTGCTCACCGGTGCGCACGCGGATGGCGTCCTCCACCGGGATGACGAAGATCTTGCCGTCACCGATGTTGCCCGTTCGAGCGGCCTTCAGGATCACGTCGATCAGCCTCTTCGCCTCCGAGTCCTTGACGACCACCTCGATTTTCAGCTTCGGCAGCATGTCGACGGTGTAGGTCTCGCCGCCGCGGCCACCGTGGACGATGCCCTTCTGGGCTCCCCGGCCGGTCACGTGGACGATGTTCAGCCCCACACAGCCCGCCGCCTCCAGGGCGTCCTTCACCTCGTTCAGCTTCTCCGGGCGGATAATAGCCTCAATCTTCTTCATCTGCTTCCCCTCCTAGGACCCGCCGCCCGAAGGCGCAGGCGCTGTCGATGGCTGTATGACTGGTGCGTGTTGTGGCGTGGGTGACGGCTGCAGCGTCGCTTGCGAAAGCGGCATGTTCGGCAACGCGCCGGTCTCCTCGATGACGTAAGCGCGCTCGCCGTGCTGCGTGACGTCTAGCCCCGCTACTTCTTCGTCGTCACTTACGCGCAGGCCCATTGTCACGTCCAGGACCTTCAGAATGACCGACGTCATGACGAACGAGTATCCTGCGACGATTCCAATGGCGGCAAGCTGGTGGAGAACCTGGCTCGGCTCACCGTGGGTTAGGCCGTCCCAGCCAGCGACACCGCTTACAGCCGCCGTTGCGAACAGTCCAGTTGCAATTCCGCCCCAGAGCCCACCGATACCATGGACGCCGACAACGTCGAGCGAGTCATCCAGCGAGGTCCGTGCGCGGAAGCGCACCGCAGCATAACAAAATACGCCTGCGCCCACGCCGATGGCCAGCGCTTCCATGGGCTGGACAAAGCCGGAGGCAGGTGTGATCGCAACAAGCCCGGCTACTGCTCCGGCGCAAGCGCCGATGACGCTTGGCTTGCCGGAGAAGACCCAGCTTAGCATCATCCAAGAGAATGCAGCTGCCGCTGCAGCCGTATTGGTTACGACGAAGGCGTTGACCGCCTGAGAGTTGGCCGCGCCGGCGCTGCCGGCGTTGAACCCGAACCAGCCGAACCACAGGATCGCCGTTCCCAGCACGATGTACGTGGTGTTGCTCGGCTCCATTGGTTCACTGCCGTAGCCCCTGCGACGGCCGAAGAACACCGCTGCGGCAAGCGCTGCTGCGCCCGCGTTCACATGAATCGCCGTTCCGCCGGCAAAGTCGAAAGCGTTAATGCCGCCCGGGTCCAGCACGCCCAGGAAGCCGGTGCCGAACACCCAGTGCGCCACCGGGTCGTATACCAGGAACGACCAGGCCAGCATAAACACCAGGAACGTGCTGAACTTGGCGCGCTCCGCGAAGGCGCCCGTAATCAGCGCGGGCGTGATGATGGCGAACATCGCCTGGAAGATCATGAAGCCTTCATGCGGGACGCCGCTGAACCCGGTATAGGTCTCATTGACCGCCGCGCCGACATCCCTCAGGCCGAAGTAGTCCAGCCCTCCAATGATGCCGCCCTTATCCGGCCCAAACGCCAGCGAGTAGCCGATAACGACCCACTGGATGCCCACGAGCGCGACGACGATGAAGCTCTGCATGATCGTCGCGAGGACGTTCTTCTGGCGCGTGAAGCCCCCGTAGAAGAATCCCAGGCCTGGTGTCATGAAGAGCACCAGAGCCGAAGCGGCCAATACCCACGCGGTATTCCCCGCGGCTACCCCTGGCTCGACTTGTAGGAACATGGCATTATTCCTCCTCCCCAATCATCGGGCGGTCCGCCCGGCCAATTGTCTGCATTCTGCCTGAGCGACGTTTCCGGTGTGTTTCTGTGATGTTACGGTTGTGTTACGTGGCCTCATTGGGGGTGAGGGGACTCGAAGCTCGAATTTCGGGGTTCGAGCTGCGAGGATCGGTGGGAGGGACTCGAACCTCGAACTTCGAGCTTCGAACTGCGAGGATCAGCCCGCCCGGAAGCGGTAGCCGACGTTGCGGACCGTCTCGATGAGGGTGTGGTAGCGGTCCTCGATCTTGCTGCGCAGGCGCCGGATGTGCACGTCCACGGTCCGCGCTCCGCCGTAGAAGTCGTAGCCCCAGACGCGATTGAGCAGCATCTCGCGGGTGCAGACTTTGCCTTCGTTCAGCGCCAGGAAGCGCAGCAGCTCGTACTCCTTGTAGGTCAGCT
>JBIOYF010000271.1:0-12873 GCA_044870035.1 Dehalococcoidia bacterium | reverse complement strand
CGCCTTCGAACAAACCGATCGTGATCGTTGTGTTACCAACGTCCAGCGCGAGAAACACGAAGATCAACCCTCCGTTACAAACGCCGCTTATTATACAACGCGTGTCGCGCCAACATGCGCGCTGATGACGCTTGGAAAAGGTCGGCGGCTTTTTCTCCACGTTTTCCAACAAAGTCGTCATAAAGGTCTTGACCGTCAGTGCCTGCGTCGTGCTATGCTCAGCAACGCCTGGAGTCACACTCCAGTGGTGTACGGGGGTTGGGGACGGCCTCTTTCCGTGGTGCGGCTCGCACGCCGCGGGCCACGACAGGAGCCACGGCGGCGCCAGGCAACTCGACATCAGCCCTGCGTTTCGTACGGCCAGACCACTGGCTTCTGGGGGGATGCTTGTGCCTCCCGCCCGGTCAAGGGGGTTCTTGTGCGCTATCGGTCTCCGCAAGCGTTGTGGGAAACCGCCCTCGGTCAGCTGGAGCTGCAAGTCACCCGCCCTAACTTTGAAACCTGGTTACGCCACACCGCCGGCCTCCGCCTGGACGGCGCGCAGCTCGTCGTCGGCGTAGCGTCCGACTTTGCCCTCCAGTGGCTGCGCACGCGCCTGTCGTCGCTGATTGACCACACCGTCTCGCGCCTCGTCGAAAGCGAGATGAGCGTGGCGTTCGAGGTGCTGGGCGTCCAGCCGGCTCCTCAACCCGACGCCCCTAACAGCCACGCTGCCGCTCCCGCAGCCCCTCGCCCGGCTGAGCTGGACGCTCGCCTGACGTTCGACAGTTTCTGCGTCCTGAAGAGCAACCGCGTCGCCTATCGGGAGGCGCGCAAGGCTGCCAAGGGCGGCTGCGACTACAACCCGCTGGTCCTCACCGGCCCGTCCGGCGTGGGAAAGACCCATCTTCTCCACGCGATCGGCAACGCGTCGTTCGGCCGGCGCAAGCTCTCCGTCACGACAGGCGAAGGCTTCGTCGACCGCTTCGGCCGATCAGTCCGCACGGGCCAGCCTCACACCTTCCGCCAGGAGTTCGACGCCTGCGACATCTTCTTGCTCGATGACTTCGGCTTTCTCTCGTCTCGCACAGCTTCCCTGGAGCAGTTCTTCCACCTGTTCAACACGCTCTCCCGGCGCGGCTGTCTGGTCGTGGTCACGACCGACCAGCACCCGAACGACGCTGAGCTGCTGCCCCAGCGCGTTCGCTCGCGGATCCAGGGTGGCTTGATCACCGAACTGCATGTGCCGTCGCCCGACGAGCGGCTGGCGCTGGTGCGCGCGAAGGCTACCGCGCTCAAGGCCGACCTGCCGGACAACGTCCTCCAACTCGTGGCCGGAATGCCCTACGAGACCGTCCGCGAGCTGGAGGGCGGCCTCAACCAGGTATTGGCCTACGCCCAGATCTCGGGCAGGGCGCTCACCCTTGAAGCCGCGCGCAAAGCGCTCTACCCTCTACGTCACACTGCCCAGAAGACTTCGCCACAGCAGATTATCGACGCCGTTTGTTCATATTTCCGGATCTCCCGGGAGCAGCTGGCCGGTCCGTCACGGGCACGCGATATCACCTACCCGAGACACGTTGCTATCTACCTCCTTCGTCGCTTCGGGCCCTACCCGCTGACAGACATCGGCCACCTGCTCGGGGGCCGGGACCACTCCACCGTGATCAGCGCCTTCAAACGCATCGAGCGCGAGCTTCACTCCTACCCCGACACCCAGGCAGACATCCAGCGCCTGGAACAGCTCCTCGACCAAGAATCCGTCGCCTAGCTCCCTCTGCCGGGCTTCATCGGCGAACCGCCATAACCGCCCTCCTGTCCTTATTTCTCCAAGTTCCCCACCGGCTTATTACGGTGATCGGTATAAAGAAGCAACATCATGCTGGATGAACTATCGATCACCGTTATCGCGGGCGCTGGTGGAAATGGCGCGGTGAGCTTCCGCAGGGAACGCTACGTGCCGCGTGGCGGGCCGGACGGCGGCGACGGCGGAGATGGCGGCGACATCGTCCTGGTGGCGCACCCGGGCATGCTTGTGCTCGACGAGCTGCAGCGCCGAAAGACGGTCCGCGCGCCGGCGGGCGAGGGAGGCCGGCCGGGGAAGAAGCACGGCAAAGACGGCGAGGACGTGACGGTGAAGGTGCCGGTCGGGACGATCGTCTGGCCCGCAGACAGCCGCGAGGTGTTAGCCGATCTCACGCGGCCGTGGATGCGGGTGGTGGTTGCAGAAGGGGGAGTAGGCGGAAAGGGCAACGCGCGCTTTGCCACGTCGGTCCGGCGCGGGCCACGGTTCGCTGAGCGGGGCTTGCCCGGCGAACAGGTGACGCTGCGGCTGGAGCTACGCCTGCTGGCGGAGGTGGGGCTTGTCGGGCTGCCGAACGCCGGTAAGTCGTCGCTGCTGCGCGCGGTCTCTCAAGCGCGGCCGAAAGTCGGCGCGTACCCGTTCACCACGCTGGAGCCGAGCCTGGGTGTCGTGGAGACGGGCTACGACTCCCTGGTGGCGGCGGATATCCCGGGGCTGATCGAGGGGGCGCACGAAGGTGCAGGCCTGGGGACTTCGTTCCTCCGGCACATCGAACGTACCGTATTACTTGTCCACGTCGTCGACGCGAGCACAGAGGAGCCGGGAAACGACATAGGGGTCGTCCGCGAAGAGATGGCGGCGTTCGGGCACGGGCTTGTGGAAAAACCGTGGATTGTCGCGCTGAACAAGATCGACCTGCCCGGTGTTCGCGAGCGCGCGGACGAGCTGGCCGCGCAGCTGCGGCGGGAGCGCGTCGAAGCGTACCCGATCTGCGCTGTAACGGGAGAGGGTACGGAAGCGCTGGTGGCGGCGCTGTTCGAGCGGGTGCGCGAGTTGCGCGCCCGGCGTCCTGCCGAGGAAGAAGTCGTCCTGCGGCCGCGGCCGCGGCCGCAGTTCGTCGTAAAGCCGGCGGATGGTGGATATGTTGTTATCGGAGCTGGGCCTGCGCAGGTACTGCAGAAGCTGGGCACGGAACAGGGCGAGGTGCGCGTCGAGGTGGAGCGGCGTCTCCGGCGGATGGGAGTGATCAAAGCGCTGGCGCGGGCCGGCGTGCACGCGGGTGACCGCGTACGCATCGGCGAGGCGGATCTCGAATGGCCGATCTGAGGCTCGGCGTGCTCGGCGGCACGTTCGACCCGCCGCACTACGGTCATCTCGCGCTGGCCGGGCACGCGCGCGAGCAGCTCGGGCTGGAGAGGGTGCTCTGGGTGCCGGCGGGGGATCCGTGGCGGAAGCCCGGCACGGCCGTCACGCCGGGCGAGCACCGGCTCGCGATGTTGCGCCTCGCGCTCGCCGGTAACGACGCCTTCGAGATCAGCACGCTGGAGGTCGACCGGCCGGGGCCGTCCTACACCGTCGAGACGCTGGCGGCGCTGCACCGAGAGCGGCCTGAGCACGAGCTGTTCTTCCTGCTGGGCGCCGACGCTCTCCGCGACCTGCCCGCCTGGCACGAGGCTCCACGCATCCTCGAGCTGGCGTTCCTGGGCGCGACGGCCCGCGAAGGAGCGCGGCCTTCGGAGGCCGAGCTCGAGGCGCTCATGTCCGGCCTGAGCACCCGCGTCGTCTGGTTCGAGATGCCCCGCCTCGACATCAGCGCCAGCGATATCCGGCGCCGCGCCGCCCGGGGCGAGAGCCTGCGTTCGCTGGTGCCGCCCGCCGTCGAGGCCTACATCCAGCAGCACAAGCTCTACCGTTCCTCCTAGCGCTTCGTTTTCGCGTCATCCGGCAGGGTGCTATCCTGACCCCGCAAGAGGCATTTCCCGCCTACACGGAGGACAGCGCTGCGGTTTATCGTCGTGCTGGTCGTCCTCAGTATGTTCATCGGCGCGGTCGCGGCGGCTGCCTTCGACGGTGACAACGGGCGACCGCTAGGGGTCCAGGTCGATTGGTTGCCGAACGAGCCCGCGCCCACGGCGACGGCGGCGCAGGTACCGTCGCAGCCGCCCGGCGCGGAGGCGGACGCGACGCCGAGAGCGACAGCCACGCCGCAGGTCGTCACCGGCTTCGCCTATCCAATCGCCGGGGGATGCCTGCCCGAACAGGACGGTCTAATGCCCGGCGCTCCGCGGGAGTACCGCAACGGGGTGCACGAAGGAGTGGATCTCTACGACGCCGATAACTGCACGTCGATCGGGCTGGACAGCGAGGTCATCGCGGCGAAGGCCGGCACGGTGGTCCGCGCTGACTGGGACTATCAGGACATCACGCCGGACGAGGTGGACGAGCTGGAACAGGAGGCGCTGGCGAACGGCAGCAACGAGCAGATCGAAGACATGTTCCGCGGCCGCCAGGTCTGGATTGATCACGGCAACGGCATCGTGACGCGCTACGCCCACCTGCATGGCATTGCGGACGGCATCGAAGTCGGCAAGCGCGTCCGGCAGGGCGACCTGATCGCCTATGTCGGCGAGTCGGGCACGCCGGAGTCGGTGACAGAGCCCGGCACCCAGGTCCACCTGCATTTCGAGGTCCGCGTCGACGACGGCTACCTCGGTAAAGGCCTGCCGCCGGAGGAGGTGCGCCAGCTCTACCTCCAGGCGTTTTCCGAATGAACGGGGACGATGACGGCTCCGCTGGCGCCACCAGGCGCCGGCTCGATTGGCAAGCTGCAGTGCGATCGCTCGTTGTGCCGCTCGCGCTGCTGGCGCTCATCGTGGGCGGGCTGTGGTACTGGCAGAGCCGCGGTGACAGCGCGTCGAACTCGCCCTACGGACCCGTCCCCCTGCCGGCGGCGAAGAACGCCACCGACAGGAAGCCCGCACCGCAGGCCGGCCGCGCCGGGCCGGACTTCGTCCTGGAGCGGGTCGGCGGCGGCACGCTGCGCTTCAGCGACCTCCAGGGCCGGCCCGTGCTGCTGAACTTCTGGGCGAGCTGGTGCCCGGACTGCCGGCTGGAGATGCCCGCGATCGTCGCGGCGTATGAGCGGCATAGGGCTGAGGGCCTGGTCGTGCTGGGCATCAACCTCCAGGAAGCCGACAGCAGGATCGCTCGCTTCGCTGACGACTACGGGATGACATTCCCGCTCGTCATCGACCGCGATGGCGACGTCGGCCAGGCCTGGCGCATCGGCGGCGCGTTCGAAGGGCTGCCCAGCAGCTACTTCATCGACGCCACCGGCGTGGTGCGGGCCGTGTTCAACCAGCCGCTGACGAAAGACTCTATCGAGCAGGCCCTGGTCGACATCCTGCCGGGAGCTGTGACGTAGTGGCGCGCGCAGAAGCCGCCCCCGGCGTCGCTCGCCCCGTCCGGCTAAGCGACCTGCTGGTCTGGTGCTGGCGGCTGCTGGCGTCGGCGCAGTTCGCGGTCGCGCTGATCACGCTGCTCGCGGCCGGCGGCCTGCTCGCGGTCGCGCTGCCGCAGATCCCGGCGGCCATGCGCGGCAACCCACCGGCCATCGACGCCTGGCTGGAACTGCACAAGGGCGACTTCGGGCCCTTCACGGAGGCGATGTACCGGCTCGGCCTGTTCGACGTCGTGCGGGCGTGGTGGTTCCTGGCGGGGCTGGGGCTGCTCGCCGTCTCGATCGGCGTCTACGTCATCGACCGCTCCGTCCTGGCCTGGCAGAACGTCACCAGCCCGCGCCTGCGCCTCCCTGACAGCTTTTTCGAGCGCGCAGCGAACCGGGCGGTGTTCGCCACGCCCGCCGCTGCCGGAGCGCTGGAGGCCGTCCTGCGCCGCCGGCGCTACAGCGTTCGCACGCAGGCCGCAGGCGACGCGGTCTATCTCTTCGCCGACCGCTTCGCCTGGGCGCAGCTCGGGAGCTTCGTCACGCACGCCGCCGTCGTGCTCTTCCTGGTCGGGGGGTTGGCGACGCACTTCGGCGGGTACACGCAAAACCTGCTGATCGCGGAAGGGACGACCGACCCGGCGTTTCCCGTCAGCCACCAGCGCCAGATGCAGATCGAGGTGGTCGACGCCGTCGCGAAGTTCGACGCGAACGGCCAGCCGCGCGACTACCGCAGCGAGATCGTGATCTACCAGGGCGGCCACGAGGTGAAGCGCGGCGTGACGACGGTGAACCGGCCGGTGTCGTACGGCGGCTACCGCTTCCACCAGGTGAGCTACCTCGGCGAGGGAGCAGCCCTCACCGTCCGTGACGTGACCACGGGCAACGTCCAGTACGACGAAGTGCTCGCGCTGGGCGACCGCGTGCCGGCGCCCAGCATCGAGGTGCGTGACGCCTCGGGGAAGCTGCTGCTGAGCGACGTGATCGTGCCGACGGGCTCCGTCGAGGATGCGCCGGGAACGCTGGTGACCGTGCCGGGTGACGGACGCCAGTACTGGGTCGGCATCGCGCCGGATGCCGGCCGGAAGACGTGGTCGCTCGTCGTCTTCGGCCGCCAGGGCGACGACACGCGTCTCCTGCTGCCGGAGGGCCAGTCGCGCGCGGCGGGCGGCCTGACGTGGCGCTTCGTCGAGACGCAGGCGCTGCCGTCCACGCCGGCGGAGGACGTCCCCGGCGACAGCGAGAGGTCGCTCGTCGTGCTGGCGGAGACGCCGCAGAAGGAGCCTTACTTGACGGTGCTGGGAAGTGTAGACGGACAGGCGCTGACGTTGTACCCTAATCAGCCTGTACGGGTCGGCAACAACGAGTACACGTTTGGGGGCCGGCGTGAGTTCGCCGGCATCTCGGTCCGGCGCGACCCGGGCGCGAAGTTCATCTGGATCGCGACCGGGCTGTTGATAGCGGGGTTGCTCGTGACGTTTTACGTTCCGCGCCTGCGCCTGTGGGCGCGCGTCCGGGGCGACGAGACGGTGATCGCGGCGCAGGCCGAGCGGCGGGGGCCGTTTCAGTCCGAGATGAAGCGCCTGCGGAAGGAGCTCGGCGCGCCGGAGTCCGCAGCGAAGCAAGGAGAGATACCAGATGCCTAACGGCCTGATGCGACTGACCATTGAGATCGGCACGAACCCCGAGATCCGCGACTTCGGGGGCCTGTTGCTCACCTGGCACGGCGTCTTCACCGCCGTTGGCATCGCGGCGGGCGTCTGGCTGGCTGTCATCGTCGGCAAGCGGCGCGGCTTTCTGGAGGACGACATCTACAGCGCCGCGCTGGTCGCCATCCCGTTCGGCATCGTCGGGGCGCGCGCGCTCTTCGTCGTGGAGCGCTGGAACACACCCGGCGTGGAGAACGCGCTCGATATCTTCCGCCTGAACGAGGGCGGCATCTCGATTTACGGGGCGATGCTCGGCGGGCTGCTAGGTGGGCTGATCTACGGCTGGTTCCGCAAGCTGCCGATCCTGCGCGCGCTCGACGTGGCGATCATCGCCCTGCTGCTCGGCATGGCCATCGGCCGCGTCGGCGACGTCATCAACGGCGAGCACTTCGCGAAGGCGTCCAGCCTGCCCTGGGCCCTGCGCTACACGAGCCTGAACAGCCCCAGCGTGCTCAGTCACCCCCAGTGCGGCCTCGACCCGGCCCTGCGCATCTCCGTCGACGACCTCTGCGCGCAGCACCCGGCCGTCGCCTACGAGATGCTGGGCGACCTGCTGATCATCGGGCTGGCCTTCCTGATCCTGCGCCTCGTCGCCCGCGACGGCGTGGCGTTCTTCGCCTCCCTGCTGCTCTACGGGCTCATGCGCTTCGGTGTCAGCGAGCTGCGCATCGACAGCCGCGAGATCATCGCGGGGCTGAGCACGCCCCAGGTGACCTCGCTCTTCATCATTCCGGTGGGCGTACTCGGGCTCATCTACTGCCGGCTCCGGGGCCAGCAGGCGGAACCGGAGCCCGCTACGCCGGTCCCCCGGCCGGCGGCCCGGCCGGCCACTCGCTAGGAACCGCCCCACTACGACTGGGCTATAATGGAACCGAAGCTCTCGGAGGTGACGGGGTGTGCGTCGGAGCGAGGTGCGCCAGGTGCAGCGCTCAGAGGTGCCCCAGATCGCGATCACACCGGTGTCCGGCGGCTTCGCCGTGAGCATCGACGGCCACGCCGTGCGCTACTGCGGCGACGAGCTGGACGCCCACCACTGGGGTAAGCACGCGTTCGAGGCGGTCAACTCCGGCCTCCGCCGTCCCAAGGAGATCGAGCGCGAACTGAGCCGGCTCTGCCTGAGCGCCACGCGCTTCCGGCTCCACCGCTAGACGTGGCGAGCGGCGGACCTTCCCGTCCGCCGCTCAACCGAAGCGAAGTCGTTTGGGCTTCCTACCCGACGATGATGATGTTACTGCTGGTGCCGACGAGCGACTGCCACGCCCAACCATCGGCGGCGTTGTAGAACCAGATATCCACCCACGTCGCCGACAACGCCCCCCTGTCGACGCAGGTGAACACTTGTCCCGCGGGGTCGTTCTCGATGCGGAACTTCGTGCCAAATGGAAGATTACCACTGCAGGCGGCGGCGCCCGCGTAGGGGAACTCACCGTTGGCCATGTGTCCGCAGAAGCCGTTACCGATGCAAGCGTAAAACGTCACGGTGGACGCCAGCCTCGTACCCACCGCGACCGGTGGTGCCTGCCACGCCACGCTCGGCGGCTGGGCCGCCGCGAGCTGACGTTGCTCGTCGGCAGCCCGGGCCTGCGCGACGGCGCCGGTCCAGGCATCGATCGCGCGCTTGGTCTGCACCGCGTCGCTCAGGTACGGCAGCGTGACTTGCTGGCCGACCTCCTGTACATAACCGACCAGCTCCGCCTCGCGGGCACCCACGACGAAACGCTGGACGCTCGCCGAGGAGCCCGTGACGGAGCCGTAATAGTTGAGCTGCTGGACGAAGGGCACCCGCCCCACGAACGTACCGACGCTCAGGTCTTCGACGAGCGTGTCGGACGTTCCCGTCACGCCGGTCGAGCTGTGGAGGGCGGTCGCGGCTGACGCCGCGTCGCCCCCTCTGAAGGACAGCGCGGCCGGGATCGTGATGGCCGCGGCAAGGACCAGGCCCGCGAAGAGCGTGGCGAAGAACGCCTGCCGCGCGAGCTGACCCACCCACGCCGGATTGGCGCCGCCGGCGCGCCCCTTTGGGAAGTAGGGGATTTCGGCTAGAGACGGGAATGCCTGGTCTCGCAGACCGGAAAGCGCCGCCACGGCGCCGGCAGCCGTCAGGGCGTATTCGGACGCCCGGGGGTTGCGTTTCAGCACAGCAAACAGCAAAGGGCTCGACCTCCTGCTAGTCTCCGCGGGGACTCCGCGCACACAAGGCCGGATTATGGGGGAGCGGGCAAGTACAATCAAGCCGCGGGCGTCACCGGCGGCTAAGGGGCCGCCCTAACAATTGGGAGAGGCGTTCGATAGGAAAAGGCGAACATAAGCGAGATAACACGGGAAAAGTGCAACAAAACTGAAATCCAGCGATGTGGCTGTGGTTAGCCCGTCGTACGCACTTGTGATTCTGGAAGAGTACTTCTGCTGTGCTGGCGTTCCGGCCAGGTGCCAGCACCGGGACGAGCTAACGTCGATCAGACGAGCGGATCGCTTTCAACAGATCGACGCGATGGGCTATAACGGGGCGGAGCGCACATGACACGCGACGATATCGATCGGCTACGCGACTTGATGCAGCGACACTGCGTGCGCTTCGGCGACTTCACGCTCTCGTCCGGTCGTAAGAGCAAGTACTACTACAACGGTAAGCGCGTCACGCTGCGCCCTTCCGCAGCCAAGCTGATCGGCGCAGCGCTGGTGGATATCGTCCTGGCGTCGGGCGCGGAGGCGGTCGGCGGCCCGGAGTTGGGCGCGGTGCCGATCGCGGTCGCGGTCGGTCTGGCGGCGCTCGAGCGCGGGCGCGACCTGCCGGTCTTCATCGTCCGGAAGGAGCAGAAGGACTACGGCGCGCGCGACCTGATCGTCGAGCCGTACGCGGACGAGTCGGGCGGCGATCCTGCTGCGGAAGGACCGCTGATCGCGGCCGGCCGGCGCGTAGCGATCGTCGAGGACGCGATCACCACCGGCGGCTCCGCCCAGAAAGCGATCGACGCGGTGGAGGCGGTCGGGGCCAAGGTGACACTCGTGGCCGTGCTGGTCGAGCGCCACGAGGGCGGCGGCGACGACCTCCGCTCGCGCGGCTACGACGTGCTCTCGGTCTTCCGCACGGACGAAGAGGGCCATCTCTACATAAACGAGGCGTTCCTGGCGCGGCTGGAGACGGCACATGGTGTACCTAGCTAAGCCCCAACCGGCGATCGGGCGCTGACTCCGTGGCGATTACTGTCGTCGGGCTGTTGGAGGCGGATCTGCCGGGCGCCATCGGCTACAAGTCGGGCGGCATCGGGCCGCTCTTCGGCGAGGCGCGCACCGAGGAGCCGCTCTCGCTCGACGAGTTCCTTTCGCGCATCGCCCGCGTCTTGCACGAGGGCGGCCTCACCAGCGTTGCTACGGTCTTCATCGACGAGACCGAGGCGTACGTCGCCGAGGATGCGGAGGACGCCGAGGACGACAACCTCGATGCGGCGCTCAGCGTCACGCGGCAGAACATCGACCTCGAAACCGCGGCGAGCTTCTACCTCATGCTCACGCATGAGGACGACGATCTGTCCCACGTGATTACGGTCGAAGGGAGCGTTGACCACCCGGCCGAGGAGGCGGCGCTGAGCATCCTCGACACGGCACGGCTGGTCGATGGCGGCGGCGCGGAGGACGAAGACGAGGACGAAGACGAAGAAGACGCGGAGGAAGCGGCCGGCGGAGCGCTCCAGCCGGTCGAGGACGACGTGACGTTCTTCGATGACAGCGCGCCCGAGGCCCAGGACCTGCTCGAGGCGTTCCTCCAGCGGCTGCTCGCCGGGCTGGAGAAGGAGCTGGGCGTCTCGGAGCCGGAGATCGATATCTGGACGGACTGGCAGGGCGAGTACGACCCCTCGTTACGCTCTTCCACCTCGATCCCCGGCACGGGGACGTAAGAGGGCGATCCGTGGGGTGGCAAGCGGCTGCAATCATCGGCGCTATCGGATTCGCGTTGGTCGCCTGCGGTGGATCGAGCGGCCCGTCGAACGAGCCGGGTGTGCCCGGCTTTCGGGCGTTCGCGGCGCAATTCCAAAGCGCGCTAGACAAGCGCGATACGCACTTCCTCGATGAGCGGATCAAGCTGACGACTGGCGTGTGCACGACAGCCGACATCGCTGGAGGTATCGGCGCTGCGCCGTGCTCGACCGTCGGGGCGCCCTGGTCCGGGTTCCTCTCCGGCGTCTGGCACTCGGAAGGCGGCTATGTACCCTTCGACGGCGCGGCCTTTCTGCGGGAGTTCTACGACAAGGCGCTCCTCGCGGCCAGTGACGCCTTCGGGGACGGCGGGCCGCGCATCTACGCCTTGAGCATTTCCGATACCAAGCCCGCGACCATCATCACGGAGTTGCAAATGCGGCCCTCGGACTTCGCGGGGTCAGGTCCCTTGCGGGTCGTGTACGTGCTCGGTTGGACCTCCGCGCAAGCGGGGTGGAAAGCGCAGCAGCTGCTCAGCGCCGCCGTGCTCGGTGAAGAGTTCCTCCTTCCCTGTCAGGATGCGCTTGACTACCTGGGCGGGACATGGGAACGTTTCCCCGACGCGAGCGCGCGCGGGCCGAGCACCAACCAATGCACCGGTTTGGGTTCGGGGACGCCGGCTAGCTAACGGGCGCCTGCGTTGGGGCCCCGCACTGCGCGCAGAACTTCGATTCGCCGATTAGCTGGGCGCCGCACTTCGAGCAGGAGCGGCCGCCGGTCTTCTCCGCCTGCTCCGGCGGCGAGGCCGCCGATGAGACGCGGGGCTGTTCGTCGTCGTCCGGCTCGCGAGCGGCCTTGCGAAACTCGCGGATGCTCTTCCCCAGCGCGCCGCCGATGTCGGAGAGCCGGCCGACGCCGAAGATCAGCAGGACGACCAGCAGGATGATGATGCCTTCGAAGGGACCGATGGGGCCAATACCGACAGCAAGCATGTCGTTCTCTCGTTTCGAGCGACCAAAGGGTAGCACCGGCCTGGTAAGCGGTCAAGGGTGCGCCTCCCGCCGGTCGCGCTCCCTATAATGAGACCCGTGCCAGCAATCATCGCCGTCTCTTCCGTCGTCGCAGAACGCTACGGCGAACGGATGCGGGCGGTCGCGCCCGACGCGCGCATCGTCACGCCTGCCGACGGCCGCTGGCCGGACGAAGCGCAGGAGGCTGCCGCCGCCTACTTCTCGCAGGACTTCTGGGCGAACGAAGAGACCCGACCCCTGGGCGGGCGCCTCTTCGCGCTGCCCGGGCTGCGCTGGTTCCACAGCTTCAGCGCCGGCGTCGACCACCCGGCGTTCCGTTCCCTGTTGGAGCGCGGTGTGCTGCTCACGAACTCGTCCGGCAGCAGCGCCGAGCCGATCGCGCAGTACGTCATCGGCATGATACTGCGCATCGCGAAGCGGATGGACGCCTGGGCGGAGGCGCAGCGCGCGCGCCGCTGGCAGCCGGTCGAGACCGAGGAGCTAACCGGCAAGACCGCCGGCGTCGTCGGCGTCGGGCACATCGGCGGCGAGGTGGCGCGGCTGGCGCAGGCCTTCGGTATGCGCGTCGTTGGCCTGCGCCGGCGGCAGCGCGCGCTCCGTTACGTCGATGAGCTGCTGCCGCCCGACCGCCTGGGCGATCTGCTCTCGGCGTCCGATTTCGTCGTGCTGACCGTGCCGCTCTCGGCGGAGACCGACGGCTTGATCGGCGATGCGGAGCTGCGCGCGATGAAGCCCGATGCGTGGCTAATCAACATCTCGCGCGGGCGCGTCGTGCGCGAGCCGGCGCTGATCGAGGCGCTCCGGGCCGGCTCGATCGGCGGCGCCTGCCTGGACGTCTTCGAGGAGGAGCCGCTGCCGCCGGAGAGCGAGCTCTGGTCGCTGCCGAACGTGATCGTCACGCCGCACAACTCCGGCGGCTCGCCGCTCAACTTCGTCCGCGCCAGCGAGCTGTTCGTGGACAACCTCGCGCGCTTCGCCGCGGGGCGGCCG
>JBIOYF010000270.1:0-2647 GCA_044870035.1 Dehalococcoidia bacterium | reverse complement strand
GCGACGCGTAGGCCCGCGATCGATCTGCTCCCCTCTCCCTTATCGACGGAGAGGGGCCGGGGTGAGGGAGGGTCCCAGCCAGCATGAGGTCCGGCATCGGCTACGACGTCCACGCCTTCGAGGCGGGTCGGCCGCTCATCCTGGGCGGCGTCCGCGTCGACCACGAGCGCGGCCTCGGCGGTCACAGCGACGGCGACGTGCTCACCCACGCGATCATCGACGCGCTGCTCGGCGCGGCGGCGCTCGGCGATATCGGGCAGCACTTCCCCGCCGGCGACGCCCGGTGGAAGGACGCGGACAGCCTCGTCCTGCTCGGCCGTGCGGCCGGGCTGGTGCGCGGCGCCGGCTACCGCGTCGTCAACGTCGACACGACCGTCGTCGCGGCCGCGCCGAAGCTGGCGCCGCACATCGACGCGATGCGCGCTGCCCTATCCGAAGCGCTCGGCGTCGACCGGGGCGCTGTGAGCGTTAAGGCGACCACCTCGGACGGCCTGGGCAGCTTAGGGCGCGGCGAAGGGATTGCCGCGCTCGCCATCGCCCTGCTAGACTCTACGTAACGCTCGATAGGTATGCGAACCGTTATGTCGCGAAACGCACGGCCCTGCTACTCGCTCCTTCGGAGCAGCCTTCGCTGCGCCTGTCCCTAGGGGCCCGTCCCCGCCCAGGCGGGGAAGGCCCCCGACCAGCGCGACGAATACTGCGCGAAGGAGGTTCGAGCGTGTCGCTCCTCAGAAGCATCGCTAGAGACATCCAGGTTGCCAAGCAACGCGATCCGGCGGCTACCGGCTCGCTGGAGATTATCCTCACCTACCCCGGCTTCCACGCTCGCCAGCTGCACCGGCTGGCCCACGGCCTGCACACGATGCGTGTGCCGCTCGTCCCGAGACTTATCTCTCACACCAGCCGCTTTCTCACCGGCATCGAGATCCATCCCGGCGCCAAGATCGGGGAGGGCTTCTTTATCGATCACGGCATGGGCGTGGTCATCGGTGAGACGACGGAGATCGGCGAAAACTGCCAGGTCTTCCAGGGCGTGACGCTGGGCGGCACCAGCACCAAGCGTGAGAAGCGCCACCCCACGCTGATGGACAACGTCACCGTGAGCGCGGGCGCCAAAGTGATCGGCGCAGTCACCATCGGGGAGAACGCCGTGATCGGCGCGGGCTCCGTCGTCGTGACGAACGTGCCGCCGAACGCCACGGTCGTCGGTGTGCCGGGCCACGTCGTCGCGTTCCGCGACCCGGGCTCGGAGACGACGCTGCGCCTCCCCGACCCGGAGTGGGACCGCATCACCGCGCTGGAGCAGCGCATCGACGAGCTGAACGGCCGCATCCGTGAGCTGGAAGAGCATATCGAGAACGCGCGCATCCACGGAGTGGGAGCATAATGCTGCGCCTGCGCAACACGCTCAGCGGCCAGGTCGAAGAGTTCACGCCTAGCGGCGATGTCGTCTCGATGTACGTCTGCGGCGTCACGCCCTACGACGTGAACCACGTCGGCCACGCGATGAGCTACATCATCTTCGATACGCTGCGCCGCTACCTGGAGTATCGCGGCTACCAGGTCAAGCACGTCCAGAACTTCACCGACATCGACGACCGCATCATCGCTCGCGCGAACCAGCGCGGCATCGCGATCGGCGCGCTCACCGAGTCGCTCATCGCGCACTACCACGAGGACATGCGCTCGCTCAACATCCTGCCCGCGCACGCGTACCCCTGCGCCACGCAAGAGATCCCCGAGATGATCGAGATGATCGAGGGCCTGATCGACAAAGGTTACGCGTACGTCTCGGAGGGCGACGTCTACTACCGCGTGCTGAAGAAGGACGACTACGGCAAGCTCTCGCATCGCACGCTCGACTCGATGATCGCCGGCGCGCGCGTTGAGGTCGACGAGCTGAAGGAGCATCCCGCGGACTTCGCACTCTGGAAGGCCGCCAAGCCGGGTGAGCCGTCCTGGGAGAGCCCCTGGGGCCCCGGCCGGCCCGGCTGGCACATCGAGTGCTCCGCGATGTCGCTGCGCTACCTGGGCGAGCAGATCGACATTCACGGCGGCGGCGAAGACCTGATCTTCCCCCACCACGAGAACGAGATCGCCCAGACCGAGTCGTACACCGGCAAGGCGCCGTTCGTCCGCTACTGGGTGCACAACGCCTGGGTGAAGTCCGGCGAAGAGAAGATGAGCAAGTCGCTCGGCAACTTCGTGCCGATCGGCGACGCGATCGAACGCTGGTCCAGCGACGCGCTGCGCCTGTGGGTGCTCACGTCGCACTATCGGACGCCCCTCACCTACACGGAGGACGCGCTGCTCGCCGCCAAACGCGGCTCGGAGCGGCTGCGGCAGGCCGCGCGCACGCCGGTCGACGGCTCAGGCGATCCGGTCGACGCGGAGACGTTCCGCGAGCAGTTCGTCGAGGCGATGGACGAGGACATCAACACGCCGCGCGCCCTCGCCGTCCTTTTTGAGCTGGCGCACGAGATCAACCGTGCCCGCGACGAAGGCCGGCCGGCCGCCGAGGGCCAGTCGGCGCTGCTGGAGCTGGCCGACGTGCTCGGCCTGACGTTCAGCGAGCCGGAGGCCGACATGGGCGCCGCGCCCTTCATCGAGCTGCTGATCACGGTCCGCAACGAGCTGCGCGCCGCCA
>JBIOYF010000269.1:0-2537 GCA_044870035.1 Dehalococcoidia bacterium | reverse complement strand
GCCACACCATCGACGCGATCACCGCCATCCTCGGCATCGCGGAGATCCAGTCCGGCTGCAGTGGGGTGGAGTCCCCGAACAGCTTGCCGATCCACGTCAGCACGCCGTTCAGGAGGCCGTACTGCGGGTTCAGCAGCGCGTGCTTCCAGACCAGTGCGGCCGCGATCGGCACGACCAAAAACGGCGCGATCATCATCGTGCGCACGAGCCCGCGACCAAGGAACTTGCGGTCCAGCAGCAGCGCGATGACGAGCCCGAGCGCGACCGAGATCAGCACGACCGCGGCCGTGTAGAGGACCGTGTTGAGCACCGCCTCGCGCAGCGCCTTGTCGGTGAAGACGGTCCTGTAGTTATCGAGGAAGACGAAGCTGCGGCTGCCCGGCTCGAGCGAGTTCCAGTCGAGCGTCGAGATCACGAGCGTCGCCACGAACGGCAGCTGCGTCACGACGACCATGAAGATCAGCGCCGGGAGCAGCGGGGCCCGGCGCGACCAGGTGGAGCGGCGCACGGAGCGCGCCCGCGGAGGAGGGGCGAGCGCGCTCGTGGTGCCGTGCGCCTGCGGTTGCAGAGCTGTGGCCACTTACTTCGCCTCGTCTTGGTACTTCTGGGCGACCTCGGTGGCCATGTCCTGTCCCTGGTTCAACGCGCTGTCAACCGAGGTCTTGCCCGCGATGGCCGAGCTCACCAGCTGGGACACGTCGGTGCCGAGCTTCGTGAACTCCGGGATGTCGACGAACTGGATGCCGACGGTCGGCCGCGGCTGGACGCCGGGGTTGCGCGGGTCGGCGCCCGCGATCGAGCCCTGGATCACCTTGTAGAAGGACGAAGCGGCCTTCTGGTACTCCGGGTTGTCGTAGAGCGACTGGCGCGTGCCGTCCGGCGCCTTGGCCCAGCCGAGCTTGGAGCCGACGAGCTGCTGGTAGTCCTTGCTCGAGGCCCAGGAGACGAACTTCCACGCGTTGTCGGGGTTCTTCGAGGCCTTCTCGATCGCCCAGGCCCACGTGTACAGCCAGCCCGAGGACTTCGTCTTGTTGACCGGCGCGTACGCGTAGCCGACCTTGCCGGCGACCTTGGACTGCGCGGGGTTCTCGAGCGAGCCGGCGGCCGAGGTCGCGTCGTACCACATCGCCACCTTGCCCTGGCTCATGTTGTTCAAGCACTCGGTGAAGCCGTTCTGCGAGGAGCCGGTGGGGCCGTGCTTGCGCACGAGGTTCACGTAGAAGTTCGTCGCCTGCTTGAACGCGGGCGAGTTCACCTGCGCCTGCCAGTCCTTCGTGAACCAGGTGCCGCCGAACGTGTTGACGACCGTCGTCAGCGGCGCGAACACCTCGCCCCAGCCGGGCAGGCCGCGCAGGCAGATGCCCTTCATGCCCGGCTCGGCGCCGTCGAGCTTGGCGGCGAGCTGCGCGACCTGGTCCCATGTCGGCCGCTCGGGCATCGTCAGCCCCTTCTTCTCGAAGACGTCCTTGCGATACATGAGCATCGAGGACTCGCCGTAGAACGGGACGCCGTAGAGCTGGCCGTCCTCGGCCGTCAGCGACTCCGTCATCGGCTTGAGGATGTCCCCCTGATCGAACGCGGCGTCCTTTGAGGCGTAGTCGCTGAGCGGGGTCAGCCAGCCGTTCTTGGCGTAGAACGGGACCTCGAAGTTGGAGATCGTGATGACGTCGTACTGGCCCGCCTGGTTGGCGACGTCCTGGGCGATGGTGTCGCGGACGTCGTTCTCCGGCAGCACCTTGAACTCGACGTTGATGCCGGTCTGCTTCGTGAAGTTGTCCTTGGTCAGCTTCTGCAGGTCGACCATCTGCGGGTTGTTGACCATCAGGACCCGGACGGTCTTGGAGCCCTGGGCTCCGCCGCCTCCGCCGCCTCCCGCACCACAACCCGTGGCGAGTGCGAGTGCCGCCACGCCCGCGGCGAGTCCTAGACCGATGCGCTTCATAGAGGCTCCTCTCCTCTTGCACAGATGTGCAGACAGAATGTGCAAGACATGGTACGCTCATGCGGCAGCGGTTGTCAAATGTGCTGCACATCTGCTCAGAGAGGAGAGCGACGGTGGCCGAGATCACGTTCGAGAACGTGTGGAAGCGCTATCCGGACGGCTTCGAGGCCGTCAAGGACATGAACCTGGAGGTGCGTGACGGCGAGTTCATGATCCTCGTCGGCCCGTCGGGGTGCGGGAAGTCGACCGCCCTGCGGATGGTCGCCGGGCTCGAGGACATCAGCGACGGGTCGCTGGTGATCGGCGGGCAGCGGGTGAACGAGCTGGCGCCGCGCGATCGCGACATCGCGATGGTCTTCCAGAACTACGCGCTGTACCCGCACATGACGGTGCGCGAGAACATGGGTTTTGCGCTCAAGCTCGCGAAGGTGAACAAGTCAGAGATCGACAGGAAGGTCAATGAGGCGGCGGAGATCCTCGAGCTCGGCGCGCACCTGGACCGCAAGCCGGCGAACCTGAGCGGCGGCCAGCGCCAGCGGGTGGCGATGGGGCGCGCGATCGTGCGCGACCCGAAGGCGTTCCTGATGGACGAGCC
>JBIOYF010000268.1:0-2935 GCA_044870035.1 Dehalococcoidia bacterium | reverse complement strand
GGGCGGAGAAAGAATGGCTGCTGATCAAGCATAAGGACGCCTGGGTCGACGCCGAACGCGACATCACCGAAGACGACCGCTCAGTCATCAGCAACCTTTCGATCGAAGACCTCCAGGCCGGGCGGCTACCCGATCGATCGCGCGTCGAGGTGTTGCTCAACCCCGGCGATGCGCCGGCTGCACGCCTCGCGCGTCTTCCCAGCGCGATCGCGCCGATGCTCGCCACGCTCGCCGACAAGCCGTTCTCCAACCCGGACTGGCTCTTCGAGCCGAAGCTCGATGGCGTGCGCGCGGTCGCGCTCGCTCGCGACGGCGTCGTGAAGCTCCTCTCGCGCCGCGGGTTAGACGCGACGAGCCAGTACCCACTCCTCGCCGGCGAGCTGGCGCGCCAGCCGGCGAACGAGCTCGCGCTCGACGGCGAGATCGTGGCGCTGGACGACGAGGGCCGCCCTTCGTTCGAGCTGATCCAGCCGCGCCTCAACCTCACGCGTGAAACCGACGTGAAGCAGGCCGAATCCGCCATCCCCGTCTACTACTACGTCTTCGATCTGCTCCACCTCGACGGCTACGATCTGCGCAAGCTGCCCCTCGAACAGCGCAAGGCGTTCCTCGAACGGGTCCTCGCGCCCACCAACCGCATCCGCCTCCTCGATCACTTCGCGGAGGCCGGCGAGCTGGCGTATCAAGCCGCCGTCGACCATGGCCTAGAAGGCATAGTCGCCAAACGGCGCGACAGCACGTACGAGTCCGGCGCGCGATCGAAGAGCTGGCTCAAGATCAAGGGGACGCAGAGCGACGAGTTCATCGTCGGCGGCTACAGCCAGGGCGAAGGCAGCCGCCGGTCGACGTTCGGCTCGCTGCTGCTCGGCCAGTACAACGAAGAAGGCCTCGTCTTCGCAGGCAACGTCGGCAGCGGCTTCGACGACCCTATGCTGGCGGACCTGCGGCCGCGCCTGGATGCGCTCAAGACGAACGACAACCCGTTCTCCACCGACCCGCCGCTTAAGGGGCCAACGACGTGGGTGCGGCCGGAGCTCGTAGCGGAGGTGAAGTTCGCGCAGCGCACACGCGACGGCTACCTGCGCGCGCCGGTCTTTCTCCGCCTCCGCGACGATAAGCCCGCGGGCGAAGTCCGCCACACGGAGGCCGTCCACGTAGCGTCAACGAAGCAAGGTGACCCGCCGTCGAGCAGCTCGCCGGCCTCCTCAGGCGACGTCAGCGACGTGCTCGAACAGCTAGCGAACGGCAAGGAGCGCTTCATCCTGAAGGTCCAGGGCCACGACCTCTCGCTCACCAACCTGGACAAGCCGCTCTGGCCTAAGCTCGGCCGGCGGCGGGCCCTCACCAAACGCGATCTGCTCGTCTACTTCGCGCACGTCTCGCCGCACCTGCTCCTCCACCTGCGCGACCGCCCGCTGACGCTCACACGCTACCCGAACGGCATCAGCGGCAAGTTCTTCTTTCAGAAGCACTGGGAGGCGCCACTCCCCGAGTTTGTCGATACAGTCAAGCTCTGGTCGTCCCACAACGAGGGTGACGGCGAATACTTGCTCTGCAACAACCTGCCAACGCTCCTCTGGCTGGGCCAGCTCGCCGACCTCGAGCTGCACACCTGGTACTCGCGTATCGGTCGCGAGCCCGACGGCCACGGCATACCGCTCACGTTCACCGGCTCGGACGAACACATCGAGGCCTCGCTGCTCAACTACCCCGACTTCATCGTCTTCGATCTCGATCCGTACATCTACGGCGGCAGCGAAGCGAAAGGCGACGAACCGGCGCTCAACCGTAAGGCGTTCGCCAAGACGTGCGAGACAGCGCGCTGGACGAAAGAGGTGCTCGACACGCTGTCCTTGTCGTCGTTCGTCAAGACCTCCGGCAAGACAGGACTGCACGTCTATGTCCCCATCCTGCGCAACCTTGATTACTCCGCCGTCCGCGCGGCCTGCGAAACGATCGGCCACTTCGTGCTCCAGAAACACTCGCGCGACGTGACGATGGAGTGGACCGTCGACAAGCGCGCCGGCAAGGTCTTCTTCGACCACAACCAGAACGTGCGCGGCAAGACGCTCGCATCGATCTACTCGCCGCGTCCTTCGCCGGAGGCCGCCGTCTCCATGCCACTGCGCTGGGACGAGCTGGAGGACATCTACCCGCCCGACTTCACGATCCTCAGCGCGCCGAAGCGCCTGGCCGAGGCCGGCGATCTCTGGGCCGGCATCCTCGATGCGAAACACGACCTGCGTGGCCTGCTCCAACTCGAAGGCGGCGAGTCTAAGACTACGCGACGCCACCGCTCCTAGGCTCCGCCCGTCGCCACGCTAGACGCCACGGCCCCTCTCGAGAGATCGCGGCCGATCATTCTGTGGCAAGCGTCCTGCTGCGCTCGCCGCAGGGCCGACTCCAGCGCCCGGCAGACAGCCGCGGTGAGCGGCGAGCAGTACCGTACTTCAATCTCCAGCAGCAGCTTCTCCGGGGCGTCTGCGACGCGCGCGCCGACAGCCACTTCCCAGATCAGCCGGTCCAGCGACGGCAGCGCGAGGTTCGTCGCCGTCGCAACAACGCGACCTGTGCCGGGCTCGACGACCAGCTCCACGGCCAGCGACCCTGCCGGGCCTGGCAGGGGCTGCGGCAGTCGCGCCGTGCCAACGTAGACGATGGTAGTTGAAGCGTTCGGTCCCATGGCGAGCCTCCTAAAGAGTGCGCCAGGGGACACGTGGGCAGTTCTGCAATAGCTCTGCCGGGAGTCGCTCCGGAGTTGCGCCGGAATAGACGTAGTATACCTTTGGTCGCATATTGGCGCATGCGCGGCGTACCCACTATCGGCATTCCCCCTATTTCAGTCGATCTAGTCTCACACGGATCCGCTGGTATGGGTTGTCCTGCGTACAGATCGATGGGAATGGTGCCGAAGCTCTACACGTGAGAAACAAGC
>JBIOYF010000267.1:0-15476 GCA_044870035.1 Dehalococcoidia bacterium | reverse complement strand
GCGCTGGAGCCGGCGAAAGCCAGGCCGAGCACGCGGTGAGGTTACTCGGGGCCTTCGTTTATCCCCGAGCGTGCCCGCAGCCAGTCGCGCTTGAGCGCGGCGATAAACGGCAGGTTGCGGTACTTCTGCTGGAAGTCCAGGCCATAGCCCACCACGAACTCGTCTGGTATCTCGAAGCCAACGTAGTCGATCCGCACGTCCACCAGCCGCCGCGCCCGCTTATCGAGCAGCGCGCACACCTTCAGGCTGGCCGGCCGGCGTAGCTCCAGCTCAGCGAGGAGCGTATTGAGCGTCATCCCGGTATCGACGATGTCCTCAACCACGAGGACGTCACGATCGGTAAGCGGCGTGTCGAGGTCCTTGAGAATGCGGACCGCGCCGCCCTCCGCCCCCTCGTAGGAGGAGATCGCCATGTAGTCGACGGTGAGCGGCAGCGAGATGTGGCGCATCAGGTCGGCCATAAAGGTCGTCACGCCGCGCAGCACGCCGATCAGGAGCGGGTCCTTCTCGCGATAGTCGCGCGAGATCGCCGCGCCCAGCTCGCCGACGCGGCGTTCGATCTCGCTGGCGCTGATGAGCACCTCGTGGATGCCCGCGACCTCGACCTCTGAGAACGGCCCGTAGCCGTACTTCGCAAGCAGGCTCAGGTAGTCAGACTTGTGGAGCAGCTTGATCTGCTGGTCCGGGTAGCGTTCCTGAAAGCGGCGCAGCTTGCGGTGCTTCTCGGTGACCAGGCTCTGTTTGAGCGTGGTCAGCTCGATGTACAGGTCGAGGTCAGGCAGATAGAAGTCGGGCGTGAACGCCTCGAGGATGCGGCCGTCCTCCTCACGCAGGGTGAACGAGCGCGGCTCGTACCGCCAGACCACGCCGTAGAAATCGAGGATGCGGGCGAACTCTTCTTCGCTGCTGTGGGCGAACGCGACGTGAGAGCGGGCTTCGTCCGGCTCTTCCGCGTTCGCTTCGCCGTTCATGCCGGCTGCGCTTGTAAACCTCGGACGAAGTGCTTGACCGCCGTGCGGACGCGCTCCGTCAGCCGCTCGGATGGCTCCGGGCCGTTCTGGTCCTGACCGGACATAATCTCGTCGATGAAGGGCCCGATCGAGAGCACGACGAGCTGGTGGGCGGCGACATCGACGTCGATGGCCGGCAAATCACCCGCGTCGACGAACTCACGCAGGATGCGCGCCTCGGCCTTGCGCCAGCGCTCGGTGACGGTGCGGTAGTCCTCCGTCGCGATGGGGTCTTCGCTGACCGCCTCGCTGTAGAGGACCTTCATGAAGTCCTTGTTGCGCTGCATAATGCCCAACGCGGCGACTGCGATGGCCGTCAGCGTCTCGAGCGGCGGTTCCGTTACCTTCGCCTGCTCCAGCTCGACCAGGGCGTGCGTAATGCCGCGCTCCTCGAAGAGCGCTTCGAACAGGTCGCGCTTGGAGGCGAAGTGGTAGTAGATCGCCGCGTCGGTGATGCCCGCGCCACGGGCGATGTCACGGACGCTGGTGCGGGCGAAGCCCTTCTCGGAAAAGAGGCGGAGCGAGGCGTCGAGAATCTGCTTGCGGGTGAGCGGGCCCCGCCGGACCTTTCGAGGCCTTGCGGTGGCGGTCCGCGGCTGAGGTGTGGCTACCAGGTTCTGCTCCTGACCGCCCGCCGAGGCGGACTTTCGCTGCTAGCTTAGCGAACGCTAGGTTAGGTGTCAACGAGGGTCCCGTGGCCACAGATGACGCAGATGGCGCGGGAGGCCGACCGGAGGCCGGAGAGAAGGCCGCGTGAGATGAATTCGGCGGCCAGGAGGAATCGAGGCTAACAGTACCCGGGCGGATGGCGTTCACTGCTGGCGCAGGAGCGCCCACGTCGGTTCGTCGTCCGGCACCCAGTCCAGCCACGCGAGCTCCTGCCAGAGGTCGGCCACGTGCATCATGCCCGTAAACGAGAGCAGCTCGCCCGACTCGGCGCGCCAGCGAACCGGCCCGGCCATCCTCGTCGAGATCTCGATCGGAGCTGCTGTCTCCCAGAGCTTCAGCAGGCGCGTGATGTAGGCGGGGTCTCCGCCAAGGAACTGCTGGAACGGCTCGATAACTGGGGGCGGCATGCGCTCCAGGTTCGCCTCGAATCGCTGTTCGCCCTTCAGGATACCTAGGATGAACCCCATCACTTCGTCCCAGTTCTCCACCCTTGACGCGAACGCCGGGTCGCTCGCCCGGGCCATGAAGCTCCACTTCGGTTGGGGTAGCCTGTCGGTCAAAGGGATGCCCAGTAGCTTTCGCCCCGCTCGATTCGCCGCCAGCGCGGCCGAAGCCTGGTTCGTCACAAAGACCGGCCATGCGTAGCGCTCGACCTCCTCGGTAAACCACTCGAGCGGGCGAGGCTCATAGCGCTCGTTCAGCACGTGCCGCATGTCGATGGCATAGCCCGCGCCCGCCAGCACACGGTTCGTCTCCTCCACAGGTAAGCCAAGCGCCACCGTGATCGCTTGGAGCGTCTCGCGGCTGGGATGCCGGTCCCCGCCTTCGTACGCCTTCATCGCCGAGAGCGATATCTGGGCGCGCCGGGCCACCTCCGGCTGCGACAGCTTCTTCAGGCGGCGCTGCTCCTTGAGCAGGGCCCGCCAGTCGAAGGACTCATGAAAGCTATTGACCAAACGGGCGCTCCGTCGAAACGTCCACAATCTGTGGACCAATGGTACACAAAACGTGCGCGCTTCCGCGTAGACCGCCTGCCGTCGTTCATCAGAAGATAGCCAAGACCAGGTAACGAGCGCAGGAGGGTAAGACACGATGACCACGAAGCAAAGCAAGCACCCGGGAGAAGCAACGAATCAAGCCCCTGGAGGTCGCCTGTCGCGTCAGATATATCGCCGGCTTTTTCTGCTGCTACCACTAGCCATTGCGGCCATTGCCCTCGCTGCGGCGGCCATGGAGAGCGCGCCTGCGATGGCGACTGATGCACTAGTAACAGCTCGAGTAGCCTATGTTGGGGCCGGATCGCAGCAGGTAGATGCGCCTTCAGGAGCTACTTCCTGGACCAACAGCATCTCGGATGTCCTTTTAGGGTGTTCAGATTTTGGTTTATGTGGTTTCTGCACTGAGGGAGCCAACGCGACTTCAGCTGCGGACATCTCTTTCTCGGAAACTGGGACGGCTACAAGCTTCAGTGGCGTGACGTTCTCCGGTCACGCGAGCGGCTCATCAAACGATGAATATTGCCCACCCTACGCGATCGCCGAATACCAGATCCAGTTCCAGGTTACTGCTGAAACCCCGTATACCTTCAGCGGTTCGCAAACGTCCAACAATACGCGGGGATTCACGCTAATAAACCTGACCAACGGCCGGTACATCTGGCAGCAGCTAGGCAACGCTGGGCAGGGCACCACCCTCGATAGGTCCGGCACACTTGCCCCGGCGCGTTATTATCTCATAATAGGTATATACCCAATTAGCCTCGCCTTCAATGGCAGCGCTACTGGGACATTTACCCTCGGCGGCGTTACTCCAGCGATAACGATCGGCGACGCTGTTGACACAGAAGGGCACAGCGGGACGACGCTGCTACACTTCCCGGTCTCGCTCTCCACGCCCGCGACCGGCCCGGTCAGCGTGTCCTACGGCACGCAGGACATCGGCGGGGCGGGCAGCGCCCAGGCCGCCTCCGACTACACCGCGACGTTCGGGACCTTGAATTTCAGCACAGGCGATTCGCAGAAAGTCATCGACGTCCCGGTGATCGGCGACACGAACATCGAGCCCAATGAGACCTTCCGAGTGGCCTTGCTGAGCGCGACAGGCGCCACTATTTCAGGCGGCACCGGCCTCGGGACGATCCTCAATGACGACACCATGAACTTCGACTGGACGGTGCCCGACCGCTTCGGCGCCGACGCCGACGGCGACGGAAAGCTGGACTACTTCGCGCCTGACGGTCCGCTAATCATCAGCCCGACCGACTGGCCTGCGGACTTTACCCTGGTTGGGCCCTGCGACGCGACGCACACGATAACCTGGTTCATCGATGGTGTCCTGGCGCAAGCCGGCGACCCGCGCGTCCTGAGCTACGATCCTCACTCGTGTCTCTTCAAGTACCAGTTCCCGGCTGAGGGCAAATACAGCGTCAAGGTCGAAGTGCGGGACGCCTCCAACGCGCTCGTCGGCTCGGTTACGCGCGACGTGACGATCCAGGACTGGCTCATCGTCTCGATCGGTGACTCCGTCGCGTCGGGCGAAGGCAACCCGGACGTCCCGGGTGGCGCCTCCGCCTCGTGGGAGAACACGCAATGCCACCGCTCGTCCTTCGCGGGCCCGGCGCGAGCCGCGCTGGCTATCGAGACGGCTGACCCGAAGACGTCGGTCACGTTTGTCCATCTGGCCTGCTCGGGCGCAACGATCGATGTTGGCTTGCTGGGCTCGTATGAGGGTCAGATCCCGGGGGCTATGCTCCCACCGCAGCTGCAGCAGCTCCAAGACCGGATAGGCACGAGGGAGCTGGATGCCTTGTTCGTTTCCGCCGGTGGCAATGACATCAAGTTCGCCAACATTGTCTTCCGTTGTTTCGTACGCCCGTTGTGCGACCAGGGCGGCCCGGGCTCCGCCGCGAACCTGTACCAGACAAGGATCGCTCAATTGCCCACCGCCTATACACGTCTGCGTAACGGCTTGACCGGCCTTAGTCTGCCATCCAGTCGCGTCTACATCAGCGAGTACTTCGACCCAACTCGTGACGGCGCCCCATGCGACGACACCATCCTCAACGACCACCCAGCTCAAGGTCCAGCCTTCGGCATCACCGGGAGCGAGGCAGGCTGGGCGTCGAACACGGTGCTGACTGGCCTTAACGCGGCTGTCGCCAACGCCGCATCAACCCACGGGTGGAAGTTCGTCAGTGGGATCACTTCGCAGTTTCTCAACCATGGCTATTGTGCAAGCGACCACTGGGTCGTGCGCTGGAGCGAGTCGCAGTCTCAGCAGGGCAACGAGGACGGCACCCTCCATCCGAACCGCAGGGGACACCAGGCCTACGGTGAGCGACTCGCGGCTAGCCTCACCGACGACCTCTACACCGGCGGGAACCTCCTCGATCCCCGACCGCCGCAGTAGTTCACCTGCAGCGAATGGTTGACATGCTGAACGCGGCGCCGGTACTTCCGCAATTGCTCATGGCGTCCAGTCTGGTCAAGCAGCGGTTCGACGGGCTGGGGTGGCGCCCGCGCCGCCGTGACTCGTCGGATGAGGGCAGGTCTCCTGACGGGCTAACTGCTTAGTTTGTTGATCGAAGAAAGGGCGGCTGCTACGCTTCCCAACATCATGGAAGCGAGGTGGCCTGCCATTTCGATTCGACCCACCGGCAGGACGTGGGAGCTCCTCTATCTCCTTACGCTCCGCGACCTCAAGCTCCGCTATCAAGACACCGCTCTCGGGCTGCTCTGGTCGCTGATGAAGCCGCTGGCGCTGGGCGCGGTGCTCTACGTCGCGCTGCGCCAGTTCGTCCGCATCGACGTGAAGGACTACCAGCTCGTGTTGCTGTCGGGGCTCTTTCCGTGGGTCTGGTTCCAGACGTCGGCGCTCCTGGCGACGGGCTCCTTCGCAGGCAACGGCCCGCTACTGAAGAAGGTGCCCTTCCCGCGCTACGTGCTGCCCTTTTCGACGATCCTGAACAACGGGATCCACTTTCTCCTCAGTATTCCGGTGCTGATCATCGTGCTCGCCATCTCAGGGCGGCATCCCAACGCGACGTGGATCGTGGGCGTACCGCTGCTCGCGGCGGTCCAGCTCGCGCTGCTGATGGGTGTCATCTTGATCGTCGCGTCGATCGATGTCTACTTCCGCGACCTCGAACACCTGATGGAGGTGTTCCTCAACCTCCTCTTTTATGTCACGCCGATCCTGTACCCCCTCTCGCTCGTGCCCGACAAGTGGCACCCGCTGCTCAAGGTCAACCCGCTCACGTCGCTGATCGAGGCGTGGCGCGACCTGCTGATGAACAACCAGCTCCCCGGCCTCGATCTCTGGCCGACGCTCGTGTTCGCAGCCGCGGCTATTGTCATCGGCGCGCAGACGTTCCGGAGGTTGGAGCCGGGGTTTGCCGATGCCCTCTAGCGATGTGGCGCTCAGCGTCGAGGGCGTGTCGAAGCGCTACACGCTACGCGCAGGACGCGCCCAGCAGCTCAAGACGGCGATCCTCAGCCTGCCGACGCTGGTCTTCAACGGCCAGCCTCGCAACAGCTTCTGGGCGCTTCAGGACATCTCCTGCACAGTGCGGCGCGGCGAGTCGCTCGGCATCGCGGGACCGAACGGCTCCGGCAAGAGCACGCTCCTACGCGTGCTCGCGGGCATCACCAAGCCATCGGCAGGGCGGCTGGTCATCAATGGCCGCGTCTCTGCGCTACTGGAGCTGGGCGCCGGCTTCCACCCGCAGATAACGGGCCGGGAGAACGCGCTGCTCAACGCCGTGCTGCTGGGCCTCAACCTGAACGAGGCGCGCGCGGCGCTGCCCGACATCATCGAGTTCTCCGAGCTGGGCGAGTTCATCGACCAACCGATGCGCATGTACTCCTCCGGCATGTACGTCCGGCTCGGCTTCGCCGTCGCGGTCCACGTCCGGCCGGAGATCCTCGTCGTGGACGAGGTGCTGGCCGTCGGCGACGCGGAGTTCCAGAGCAAGTGCTTCGGCCATATGGAGCGCCTGCGAGCCGACGGGGTAACGGTCATCTTCGCTTCGCATGACCTGCCGTCGCTGCAGCGCTACACTGACCGGGTCATGCTGCTTGAGCACGGCCGCACGGTGATGGAGGGCCGCCCTGCCGAAGTCATTCACGCCTATCTCACACGCGTCTTCGGTCCCACGGCGAAGGCGGGCGTACGATGATCGTCCGGCTCGACTTCGGCGGCGAGGCGCGCCGGAAGCGAGCGCTGCGCATCGCGTCTGTACGAGCGCCCGGGGTGCACGCCGTGGCCCGGCTGGGCGCTCGACTGCCGTTCAAGGACGCCAGCGTCGACGAGATCTTCCTCGACCACGCCCTCGCCCACATCGATGACTTCGCCGGCGCGATGGAGGAGCTCTGGCGCGTCAGCAAGTCGGGCACGCTGATCCACCTGCGGCTGCCGCACGCGTCGTCGGCCTGGGCGCTCAGCCGTGACCCGCGCCACAGCCGCCACTACACACTGGAGACGTTCAATTACTTCGACCCGCGCCTGAACGGCAGTGCGGGCTGCGGCAGCAAGGCGGCCTACAAGTTGGAGCACGCGCGGCTCTACCTGACCGGCGCACGCGGCAGCGCGCACGGCCTCGCGCTGGCCCGGAGCGCCTTCTCGCGCGTCGTCGAAGGCTTTGTCAATCAGAGTCGGGGCATGCAGTACCGCTGGGAGCGTTGGTTCGCTCCGCTCGTCGGCGGGTTCGAGGAGTTCTACGTTGTCCTCAGCGCTGTCAAACAGCCCGCCTTCGGCTAAGCCGGACTTCGACCTCGACTATTCGATCCACGACTTCCAGGCCGATCCCTACCCCGATAGCCAGTACCTGTACCGCCGCATCGAGGAGCTTATGATCGAAGAAGGCGCGCTGGCCGGCGGACGCACGCTCGACGTTGCCTGCGGCGTCGGTAAGATTGCGATCGAGATCGGCAAGCGCGGCGGTATCGGCTGGGGACTGGAGCCATCGAACGAGATGCTCGGCCTGAACCGTTACCTGTTTCCGGACGCCGACGTCGTGCTCGTGCGCGGTGTCGCGGAGGCGCTGCCGTTCGCCGACGCGAGCTTCGACCGCATCGTCTGCCAAGGTGCGCTCGACCACTTCGTCTCGCCCAGCGACTTCATGCACGAGGCCACCCGCGTGCTACGCCCAGACGGCCGGCTGATCGTCGCGCTCGCCAACTACGAGAGCCTCTCGTGCCAGCTCGGACGCGGCTTTCGCTGGTTGGCCGGTCGCATGCTCCGTCGCGACATGTACCGTCACCGGGCCTACTTTGAGATCCCGCCGGACCATTTCCACAAGGGCGACCTGGCATTCGTGCGTCGCCTGGGCGGGCGCGCGCTTCGCCTCGAACGGTGCTACGGTGTCTCGCTGCTCTGGCTGTTGCGCGGCTCCAGCACCTTGACGTGGGGCAGGATGCTGGCCCTGCTGCCGAAGGTGGTCAGCGAGGGCATGCTCGTCGCGCTCGACCGGATCGCGCACCGGGCGCCGGGGCTAAGCGATATGATCATCTCCGTCTGGACGCCCGCGAAGACGCGCGAGCTGAATCGATGACACAGTCACCGCCGCGTGCCACAGCACGGCTCGATCTCGACTATGCCATCGAGGACGACATGCCTCCGGGCGTCCCGACCCGCGACACGCAGTTCGTGGTCAAGCGCATGCCGCAGGTCGTCGCGCAGCTGGCCACAGCGCGATCCTCGGGGCGCGTGCTGGACGTCGGCTGTGGCTTCGGCCAGCAGCTGGCGCTCCTGCGCGAGCGCGGCTGGGAGGCCTGGGGCCTCGACGCGTCGTTGGACCTGGCGCGCTACAGCAGCACCCGCTTCGATACGCCTGCGCCGGCCGTCTGCTCGATCGCGGAAGCGCTGCCATTCGGCAACGCGACGTTCGATTCGGTCGTCTGCCAGGGCTCGCTCGACCACTTCGCCCAGCCTGAGTCGTTCTTACGCGAAGTGGCGCGCATCCTGAAGCCAGACGGCCGCGCCGTGATAGCGCTCGCCAACTACGACAGCCTGTCGTCGCGCTTCGGCAGCCGGCTCTACTGGCTGAAGCGGCGCTTGGGCGTGCAGGTGTTCCAGGGGCGCAACTACTGGGAGATCCCGCGCAACCACACCTTCCGCGGTACCTATCGCGTGCTGCTCGGGCTCTGCGAACCGCACCTCGAGCTGGTCGAGTGCCGAGGCGTATCGCTGCTCTGGTTGTTCCACACATGGACGCGCCTGGTCGAGACGCTGCCGCAGCCGGTCGCATGGCGCGTCATGTCCGCGCTCGACCGCGTCGCGTACCACCGGCCGTCGATCGCGGACATCCTCGTCTCGGTCTGGCGGCCGAGGAGGAGCTGGCCATGACGGCCGGACCGAAGAAGCGCCAGACGCTTTGGGAGAGACTCCAGGAGGTGTACGACACGTACGAGGTGCACAGCTTCAGCGAGCGTCCGCCGGACAGGCCCGTGGGCGATCACTTCAAGGGCGAGAGCGAACGACTCGCGAAGGTGCTGTTCGGCATGCCGACGCTGTCCGTCGCGCTGTACCGCCTTCGAGAGGACCTGCTGCGCCGGGAGTGGCCGCTGCTGCCCTACCTCTGCGAGGCGCTCGCGAGGGCATTCTGGCATGTCGCGATCGGGCGAAAGGTCACGTTCGGGCCTCGGCTGCTCATCCCGCACGGCCACGTTGTGATCGACGGCAAGGTGTCGATCGGCGCGGACGTGATCATCAACCCGTGGGTCACGATCGGCCTGAGCGGCAGCCGCCGCTGGGGCTTCGACGCACGCGGGCCGGTCATCGGCGACAAGGTATACATCGGCACGGGCGCGAAGGTGCTCGGCCCGATCACGATCGGCGACGGCGCGCGGATCGGCGCGAATGCCGTCGTAATGGACGACGTGCCCGCGGGCGCTACGGTGGTCGGTGCGCCGGCGCGCGTCGTACACGACGCGCCGCCCCAGTGGCCCGGCGCACATCACGAAGGCAACAAGACCCCAGCTTGAAGGCTGGGGCATGGGCGGCCCGTTGCCGGGACGGCAGGCGAAAGGAAGCAACTGATGATCGATGGCGTAGAGCTGAAGAAGCTGACGACGCACCCGGACGAGCGGGGCTTCTTCCGCGAGATCGTCCGCTCGACGGAAGAGATCGCGCGGGAGGGCTGGCAGCAGATCAGCCACTCGCTGATGCACCCAGGCGTGGCGAAAGCGTGGCACCTGCACGCCACGCAGATCGACTGGTGGTACGTGCCCGTCGGGGACCTCAAGGTCGCGCTCTACGACACGCGCGAAGGGTCGTCGACGCGGGGCCAGCTCCAGGAGCTCTTCCTGGGCGAACACTACGACGCGCAGCTCCTCAAGATACCGCCCGGCGTCGCGCACGGCTGCCGCGCCATCGGCGCCAGCGCGCACCTGATCTACCTCACCTCGAAGACGTACGATCCGGAGCACGAAGAGCTGCGCATCCGCCACGACGAGCCCTCGATCGGCTACGACTGGACCGCCCTGCCACCGATCAACTGAGGCCTCGCCCGCCCCTGCCTTCTCTTGCCCCACCCCGCTCGCCTCAGGATGGCACTCGCGTGCGTTCAGAATGACGAACCGGTCGCAGGCCCGTGCGGCGGGGCCTACCGTTATGTAACCTATACGTAGCTGCAAGCGGAGCACGCCCGATCCACCTCCCGCCACCAGCCATCGGGCCTCTACTCAAGCCGAGGCCGCGACTGCAGCGGTCCTACCCTAAAAGCCTCGGCTTCTTCTTGCCTTCGGCCTTCCTTGACACCAGCGCCTTCCGTGGGACAGGCTTTAGCCTGTCGCTTCGGGCTAGTGGCCGACTCGCGATGCAGCCGCCGAGCCTGGAAAGGCCTGGCTACAAGACCGGCGTCGGGCTAAAGCCCGACCCGCGATGCAGCCGCCGAGCCTGGAAGGGCTCGGCTACAAGACCGGCGTCGGGCTAATGGCCGACCCGCGATCGATGCAGCACAAGGAGCGCGCCATGCCCCAGATCGAGACACTACGCGGGCCCGTCGAGACGTCGCAGCTCGGCTTCACGCTCATGCACGAGCACGTCTTCGTCCTCTCCGAGGGTGTGAACCAGGCGTTCCCGCAGCTCTGGGACGAAGAACGCCAGATCGCGGAGGCGCGCCAGAAGCTACGCGACATGATCGCGGGAGGTGTCCGGTCGTTCGTCGATCTCACCGTGCTAGGTACCGGGCGCAACATTCCCTTGATGCAGCGCGCCGCCGGCGATCTGCTACTCAACGTCGTCGTCGCGAGCGGGCTCTACACGTACGACGACGTGCCCCGCCACTTCGCGAGCCGTGACGCCGACTACATGGCCGAGCTGTTCGTCCGCGACATTACCGAGGGCATCCAGGGAACGACCGTCAAAGCCGCGATCCTCAAGTGCGCCACCGACGAGCCTGGGGTCACGACCGGCGTCGAGATGGTGCTGCGCGCTGTCGCGCGGGCGCATCGCCGCACCGGCGTGCCGATCTCGACCCACACGCACCCCGCGACGAAGCGCGGGCTGGAACAGCAGAAGATCTTCGCCGAAGAGGGCGTCGATCTGGGCCGCGTGGTAATCGGCCACAGCGGCGACAGCGAGGACATCGGCTATCTCGAAGAGTTGATCAAGCACGGCTCGTACATCGGTATGGACCGCTTCGGCATCGACATGTTCCTCACCACCGAAAAGCGCGTCGCCGTGATCGCCGAGCTGTGCAAGCGCGGCTACGCCGACCGGATGGTGCTGAGCCACGACGCGTCGTGTTACATGGACTGGTTTCCGCCCGATGCGCTCCGAGCCGCCGTGCCGAACTGGCACTTCCGCCACATCAGCGACGATGTGTTGCCGGCGCTGCGCGCCGCCGGCGTGGCGCAGGAGCAGGTCGATCTGATGACGGCGGGCAACCCGCGGGCGATCTTTGAGAAGCAAGGAACGTACTAGGGGCTCGAAGCTCGAGGTTCGAAGTTCGAAGGCGAAGCGGCAATCGGACTAGAGTGAGGCAGGGTTACAAACGCACTAGATTGAGGCGAGGAGGAGACATGCCAGGCGAATCCTATCGCGGCAAGGTCAACATCGAGATCAGGTACTGCGTTATCTGAGGGTATCTGCCGCTGGCCGCCTGGATGGCGACCGAGATCTGGCACGAATTCGGCGCGGAAGCGCCGGTCACGCTCATACCCGCCGATAAGGGGAGACTAGAGCTCTATGCGAACGGTAAGACGCTCTTCGATCGCAAGGCCGAGGGGGGCACCTATCCTGAGATGACCCGTGTGCGGGAGATGAAGAAGCAGATCGCGGAGATGATCAGCGAGACCTGATTGCATCCGGCTTGTCGAGCTTCGAGCCTCTAGATCAGAACTGTCCGCTTGCGCGCGCCACCGGATCGACCGGGCGGCGGACGCGGGGCGGTTGCTCCTTGTCCCGATCGTGTTTGGACTGCTCCAGCGATGCCTGCGCCGTCGCGAGGAGCTGCTGCGGCGTCGAGCCGTCCTCGGGGAAGCAGGCGATCGCGACGCTGAACGTTACCGGCTCCGCGTCTTCGTCCCCGGCGCTGAACACCGAGACCTGAGCCAGGCTGGACAGCAGGCGCGTCGTCGTCTCGACTGCGCTCGCGCGGTTCGTCTCCGGCAGGAGGACGGCGAAGTCGTCGTCCTTGATGCGCGCCACCAGCTCCGGTGGCGAGACCGTCTCAGCGAGCGTTGTCGCGGCCGAGCGGAGCAGACGGTCACCCATCGACTGGCCGTACGTGCTGTTGAACTGCCCGAAGCCATCGATATCCAGGGTCACGAGCGACAGCGCGCGGCCGTAACGGCCGCCGCGTACGATCTCGTGGTCGAGCGCCTCCAGGAGACGGCGGCGGTTGAACACCCAGGTCACGGGATCGACGTCGGCGAAGCGCGTCGCTTCGTCACGCACAAGCAGGTCGCGCAGCGCCAGCGTCAGGTGGCCGACCAATAGCTCCAGCGCTTCGACATCCACCTCATCGCGGTCGAAGACAAAGACGACCATGCCCAGCGGCTCGTTCTCCACCACCATGGGGACGAACGCGATCCGCTGGACATTCATCTTGCTCTGCCCCTCATTCCACTGCTCGTCCGGCATCACGCCGTCCATCAAGACGCCGAAGCTATCGCGGATGACGACTTCACCCTCCTCGAGGATGCTGAACAGCGTGTGGTTTTGAACGAGCGAGAATTCCAGCGCGGCCAGGTCTTCCTGGAATGCCTCCATCGCCGCCTCGAAGCGCTTGTCGTTGTTGCCTTCCAGCGCAGCCGCGCGGAGCAGCTGGCGCTTCCGCTCCAACAACAGCGGATAGACGAAGATAGCGTTAGTCACGGTGGGCGCCTGCTCCAGCAGCATCTGCATCATCTCTTCGACGGTTGCTGTGCTGTGCAGGAAGAGCGACAGCACGGCCAGACCGTGCAGCTGTCGCTCGCGCTCGCTCTCCTCGCGTCCGCCGGAACTTTTCTTCGCAGCGGGCTCAGCGACCGTCGGCTCGTCCGCCCGCTGACGCTCCTCTCGTTTTCTCTGTAGCCAGGAAGCCGGCATTGCTAAACTCCTATCTTCTCCGGCGACGTAAGTCGCAGATACACGCGCCCGCTGTCCTGCGGAATGAGCTCGCAGTCCTTCTTGAGTGTCGACTGCACCGCGTTGCGGAGCTGCTCCAGATCGATCTCATGCTTGGCCCGGAGCGACACGACCGGCACGCCGTTCGCGAAGCTCACCAGCGTGATCTCCTCGATGCCTGGCACGCCGAGCAGCGCGCGGTGCAGCGGCACCAGATCGACGCGGCGCTCGCGGTCTTCCACCGTGACGAGATAGAGCTGCGGCAGCAGGTCCAGCCCGCGCCGTTCCGGCTCGCCGGCGGCCTCCTGGCGCTGGCGCTCGACGCGCTCGTGCTCCATCCGCTCCCAGAGCCGCTCGAACGGCGTGTAGGGATCGGCGTCTCTGGCCGGAGGCGGCTCTGCAGCAGCTTCGACCTCCGGGGCCTTCGGCACCAGGCGGAGGGGCGGTGCCTCGGCGGCTTCGGGCGCAGGAGCGCTCGCTACGAGCACGTCGCGCATCCGCTCGATCGCGCGAAACGCGGAGCGCAGACCCTGCTCCAGCTCGTCCAGGGCGTCCTTCAGTGCTTCGCCTGAGGCAGGCGCTCCTTGCGGCGGCTTCTGGTCGTTGCCCATGGTTGGCATTCCACAGGTAGTTTCGGCACCAAGGCCGCCGGAGGTTAGCGAAGCTAGACGCCCCCTCCAGCTTCGGGTATCATCCCTTCGCCGCAAGGCGTTCGAGGAGGAAGCTCCATGACTACGGGTACCAAGAAGGACTGCTACGAGCTCGGCGAGGTACCGCCCTTAGGGGAAGTGCCGGAGCAGATGTACGCCCAGGTCATCCGCCGCGAGCGCTTCGGCGACCCGATCAGGGCGTTCGCCAAGGAAAAAGTGCCCGTCCCTGAGATCGGCCCGAACGAGGCGCTGGTCTACGTGATGGCGGCAGGCATCAACTACAACAACGTCTGGGCCGCGCTGGGCACGCCGGTCGACGTGATCCGCGTGCACTCACAGCTCGGCGACGACTCGGGCTTCCACGTCGGCGGCAGCGACGCGTCGGGTATCGTCTATGCGGCCGGCAGCAGCGTTACGAACGTGAAGGTCGGCGACCGCGTCGTCATCCACTGCGGCGTGTGGGACGAGGACGACCCCTGGATCAAAGCCGGCGGCGATCCGATCGTCGCGCCGAGCAACAAGATCTGGGGCTACGAGACGAACTGGGGCAGCTTTGCTCAGTTCACGAAGGTGCAGGCGCACCAGTGTCTGCCGAAGCCGCCGCACCTCACCTGGGAGGAAGCCGCCGCGTTCATGCTCGTCGGCGCGACGGCGTATCGCATGCTGACGCACTGGTCGCCGAACACCGTGCAGCCGAACGACGTCGTGCTCGTCTGGGGCGGCAGCGGCGGCCTCGGGTCGATGGCGATCCAGGTCGCGAAGGCGCTCGGCGGCATCCCGGTCGCCGTCACGTCGAGCGACGAGAAGGGCGAGTACACGAAGCAGCTCGGCGCGAAGGGCTACATCAACCGCAAGAACTTCGACCACTGGGGCATCCCGCCGCGCTGGACGGACACGGAGGCGTACAACAAGTGGGTGCTGGGCCCGCGCGCGTTCGGGAAGGCGCTCTGGGACGTGCTGGGCGAGCGGCGCAACCCGCGCATCGTCTTCGAGCACCCGGGCGAGGACACGATCCCGACGTCGATCTTCGTCTGCGACAGCGGCGGCATGGTGGTGATCTGCGCCGGCACGACGGGCTACGACGCGGTCGTCGATCTGCGCTACCTGTGGATGCGCCAGAAGCGCCTGCAGGGCTCCCACTTCGCGAACGACGAGCAGGCCGCCGGGATCAACAAGCTGGTCTGGGACAAGAAGGTCGACCCGCGGCTCGCCAAGGTCTACGCGTTCGACGAAGTCGGTCTCTGTCACCAGCTGATGTACGAAGGCAAGGCGCCGGAGGGCAACATGGCGATCCTGGTCAACGCGACCAAGCCCGGCATGACGGACATAGCCTAGGCGGAACCGCGGAACCGCGGAACCGCGGAACCTCAGAACCGGCAAAGGTTCCGTGGTTCAGGGTTGCGAGGTCCGGTTGTTCGTGGGATGGGCTTAAGCCTGTCGCACGATCGCTGTCGGGCTGAAGCCCGACCCGCGATGGTGAAGCCCGACCCGCGATGGAGGTTCATGAGCAACGACAACGTCCTCGGCGTGAAGGTCGGCGACACGGCGGAGCTCAGCAAGACCGTCTCGGACGGTGACATCGTGAAGTTCGCCGAGG
>JBIOYF010000266.1:0-4510 GCA_044870035.1 Dehalococcoidia bacterium | reverse complement strand
ACCACGTTCTCCTGCCCGTCGCTCCTTACGCGTGTCACCCTGAGCGAAGCGAAGGGTTGTTCGTCACGCTATCTACTGCGCTGCGCGAGTGTGCTAGACCGCTGTTCCATCTGTGAATATCTGTGTCAATCTGTGGCCATTTCAACGTTCACCACCACGTTCTCCTGCCCGTCCCGCGCGACGATCATCACCACCGGCGCGCCGTCATCCACGTTGATCTCCTGATGGATGATCTGCGGCGGCACGTAGACGAAGTCGCCCGGGCCGGCTTCGACCTGCTGCTCCAGCTTCTCGCCGAAGCGGAAGCGCGCGTGCCCGCTGATGACGTAAATGCTGCTCTCGACCGGCCCGTGGTGGTGCACGCCGCTCTTCATGCCCGGCGCCATCGTCACGTGGCCGACCCAGATCCTCTCCGCCCCGACGGTCGACGCCGCGACGCCCGCCTCGCGCTGCATGCCCGGCGTCTGCGCGGTCGACTTGTCGCGCTCGTCCGGCCTAACGACACGTAGCTGTTTCATGGCTTGCACACCGTAGCCGAGGCTTTCCAGCCTCGGCACACAACACGCGGCTTAACTGTGCTCATCTGTGAAACATCTGTGGCTAATCCCCACGCTTCGTAATCCACAGGACCGCAGAGGTTCGCTTGTCATGTTCGTCTATCGGTAGTCTATCGGTAGCCCAGGCATTCAGCCTGGGCGGACGCATCCAGTAGCCGAGGCTTTCCAGCCTCGGCGTCCGCGTCTAATCCCCCAGCTTCGTAATCCGCAGGACAACCTCGCCGTCCTCTTCCCACTGCTCGAACGCGAAAAACGGGCAGCACTCGCGCTCCTCCGCGACGAACGCCGTGACCCGCTCCCACATGCCGTCGCTCGCGTCGAAGCGGAACTCCGCGCCGTTCGACAGGCTCGTCTGCGATCGCGCCGCGGCGAAGAACGCCTCCGGCGACTCCTCCCGCCGCGCCGCCCACTCCTCGGTGAGCAGGCAGACCGGCTCCGCGTCCGGCTCCTTCGGTGGGGTGAGAATGCGGCGCGGCTCCAGCATCGAGCCTCCAGCTTCCAACTTCTCACTCACAGCGTTGCTTCTTTGAGTCTCGCGCTGTGACACTGCAGGTTCACTGCCACCGGCAGCGCGGTGATGTGTGTCGGGTACGTCTCGATGTTGACGGCGAGCGCGGTGTTCACGCCACCGACGGCCTGCGGCCCGACGCCCAGCGCGTTCACCTTCTCGAGCAGCTCGCGTTCAAAGTCGGCGGTCTCCGGGTCGTCGCTCGGCTTGTCGACGCCGCGCGTCACGCCCTTCTTCGCCAGGTACATCGCGTATTCCGAGCTCCCGCCGACGCCCACGCCCACGATCAGGGGCGGGCACGGGTTGCCGCCTGACTCCTCGATCGTGCGCAGGACGAACTCGACGATGGCGTCCTTACCCGCCGACGGCAGCATCACCGTAAAGCGGCTCATGTTCTCGCAGCCGCCGCCCTTCGGGAGCACCTTTAGCTTCAGCGTGTCGCCTGGAACGACCTCGACGTGGATCACCGCCGGCGTGTTGTCCTTTGTGTTGACGCGGCTCGAGAACGGGTGCTCGACCATCGAGGCGCGCAGGAAGCCCTCGGTGTAGCCCTTCGAGACGCCCTTGTTGATCGCGTCATCCAGCGCCCCGCCCACGATATGCACGTCCTGCCCCAGCTCGACGAAGACCACCGTCGTGCCCGTGTCCTGGCAGAGCGGCAACATCTCGTTCTTGGCGATATCGACGTTCTCCAGGATCTCGATCAGTACCTGCTTCCCCAGCTCCGACTTCTCGCTATCGCGCGCGCGTTCCAGCCCGCCGATCACGTCCTCGGGCAGGAAGTGCGTCGATGTCTCGCACAGCTCCGCGATCGTCTCCGTGATCCGCTCGACGGGGATGTCGCGCACCTTAGCCGCTGTGTCAGTCGCCATAAGCCGTTCCTCTTCTCTCCAGCAGGCCCGCCGTTCTCCGCGCCCGTAGAAGGGGGAGTGCAGAGGGGTTCTCCCCTCTGCCGGGGGTTTGGGGGTGTCCCCCAGAATTAAACCTCTCTGGGTGGGCGGGTGGGAAGAAAAGCCCCCTACGCCAACAGCCCGATCAGCTCCTTCGTCGCCTCCGCTGCCGCCTTCATCTTCGACAGCTCCTCGGCCGACACCGGCGCTTCGTACACCTGCTGGACGCCGCCCGTGCCGAGCTTGACGATCGTCCCGCACACGACGTCCTTGATGCCGTACTCACCCTGCATCAGGACCGAGCAGGGCAGCAGCCGGTGCTGGTCGAGCACGATCGCCTCCACCATCTCGATCGTCGCCGCGGCCGGCGCCTGGTACGCGCTGCCCGTCTTGAGCAGGCCCAGCACCTCCGCCCCGCCCTTCATCGTGCGCTCCACCAGCGCGTCGATCTTGTCCTTCTCCAGCAGCGACGTGAGCGGCAGCCCGCCCACCGTCGTCAGGCTGACCGCCGGCACCATCGTCGTGTCGGTGTGGCCGCCCAGAACGTATCCCGCCACGTCCTTGATCGAGACGCCCAGCTCCCGCGAGACGAATGTGCGGTAGCGCGCGCTGTCCAGCATGCCGCCCTGACCGACGACGCGCTCGCGCGGGAACTTCGACGCCGTCAGCGCGACGTGGCACATCGCGTCCATTGGGTTCGCGAAGACGATCAGCACCGCGTTTGGCGAGTGCTTGACCGCGTTGACCACCTTATCGCGCACGATGGCCGCGTTGTTGTTCAGCAGCTCCTCGCGGCTCATGCCCGGCTTGCGCGGCGCGCCCGCCGTCAGCACGACGACCTCCGAGCCGGCCGTGGCCTCCCACGTATCGGTCGGGATCACCTGGCTATCGAAGCGCGCCCACGCCGCCGACTGCGCCGTGTCCAGCGCCTTCCCGTGGTGCATCGTCTCCACGATCGACGGCTCGTCCTGCAGGACGACGTCGCAGTAGCCCTTCTCGGCCAGCCGCTGCGCCATCGCTCCGCCGGTCATCCCCGCGCCAACGATGGTCACCTTCCTGCGATCACTCATCTTCTTCCTCCGAACGCAAATGTAGGGGCGACCGGCTGGCCGCCCTGGACAGGCGTGCACCCACCCCGAACGCTCGTGTCATTGTGCTCGACCGCTGCTATTCGCGCCAGCGCGATGCCGTCTGCGGAGTAGCCAGCTTGGCCGCTCCGCACGCCACCACCGTCTCGAAGCCGTCCGCGACGTAGGCGATCTGCTCCGTCCCACCCCCGCCGAAGTCCTTCCCCTCCCGACAGAACGCCTCCGCCATCTCCGCGTCGAGCGCGCTGGCGTCCCACACCGGCATGTTGTGCTGCGCCTCGCCGGCCGCGGTCTCCCACTGATAGGCCGTTGACGAGATGCCGACGCGGATGCCCTTCGACCTAAGGAACTCCGCCGCGCCGCGGACCGACGCGGCGTTCAGCGTAAGATCGTTCGACCAGTCGCTCACGATCTGCACGTCCAACCACCAGACCGGCGCTACGCCATTGACCGACGCTGCATACTCGTACGCCGCCTGGGCTGCACCACGGCCGTACTGGTACGCGCGACACGACGCGTTCAGTTCGCACGCATCCGTATCCCGGCTGGCGCCGGCAGTCTCGTCGTAGTTCATGTTCATGTAGACCGAAGGATGGTACCGCCCGCGCTGCGCCCAGCGATACTCATCGGCGAAGCACGGGTTCTCCGAGCGAGCCCATCCATACGTCACGCCGATGATCGCGAAGTCGAACGGCTCGTCCGGGTACGGCCCGCCGCACTGCGGCCAGGAGATCGCGTAGCCCACGCTGCCCGCTGGGTACGCGCTGGTGTCCAGAGGTGTACGCGTCGGCGTTAACATCGCCACCGCGGTCAGCGCGGCCGCGGTCGATGTCGCGCGACTCGAGGCGCTCGTCCCAGCGCAGGACGCGAGCAGCAGCGTTACGAAGGAGATCGCGAGGAGGAGCGCACGGCTTCGTGCCATCGCGCCGATAGCGTACAGCACTCGGACGCCAGCTGGAATGTAGGCCTACTGCTCGACCACCGCCCACACCCGCACCGGCTCCCCGACGCCTTTCAGCTCCCGCTCGCCGCGGTCTTCGAACGACACGCCAGCCGACGTCCGCGCCAGCTCGCGCACCGTCCCCGAGACCAGCGTCTCGCCCGCAGCGGCTTCGTTCGCGACACGCGCCGCGATATTCACCGCGCCGCCGTACACGTTGTTCTCTTCGCGGATCACGTCCCCCGCGTGGATCCCGATGTGCAGTAGCAGCGCCTCGTCCTGACTTGGCCCATGGCCCATGGCCCTTGGCCCCTGCATTGCCAGCGCACACGCGATCGCCTCGCGCGCCGCGCCGAACGTGGCGAGCACCCCGTCCCCCAGCAGCTTGCCATCGATGGCGGTGCCGCCGTTCGATGCGATAGCGCGCCGCAGCGCCTCGTCCAGCTCGCGCGCCTTCTCTCGAAACGCCGCGTCCCCCAGCCGCTCCGTCAGCGCCGTCGAGTCAGCAATGTCCGCGAACAGGATGA
>JBIOYF010000265.1:0-3023 GCA_044870035.1 Dehalococcoidia bacterium | reverse complement strand
TCTTTACCATCAGGATGATCCAGGACCCCACGTTTGCCGGCGACCCGCTGCTGGTCGATCTGTTTCGCGGCGTGGACGTCAACGCCTTCGGCGATGCGGTTGTCGTGATCACGCTCCCGGAGCCCTTTGCTCCGTTCCTCTCGCGGGCCGGCGTGGTGGGCATTCTTCCCGAGCATCTGCTCGGTCGCCTGAGCGGCGGAGAGTTGGGCGAAGCGCCGTTTAACCAAGCGCCAATCGGGAGCGGCCCGTTTCAGCTCGAGCAGCTTACCGAGGAACGCGCCGTCTTGCGTCGCTTCGATCGCTATCACCTGGGGGCGCCTTTCATCGATCAGCTGGAGCTGCGCTTCTACAACGATGACCCGGCGCTCCTCACCGCGCTGACGGAGAAGAACATCTCGGGCGCGCTCTTCCGGCCCGGGCTGGACCGGCGCGCCGCCGAAGCGATCGACGGCGATCCGGCGCTCGTCCGCCGCTCGCTCCACACGACGACGTACAGCCTCATCTATCTCAACCAGCTGGTGCCCGTCTTCGCCGACGACCGCGTACGTCGTGCGCTGCAGCATGGCCTCGACCGCGGCGCGCTCATCGACGACGCACTCGAGGGGCAGGCCGTTCCACTTGACAGCCCGACCGTGCCCGGTCTCTGGAGTTACGCCGGCTCGCCGGAGGCGTACGCGTACGACAAGGAGCTGGCCGGATCGCTGCTCGATCAGGCCGGCTGGAAGCTGGACGGGGACGCGCGCAAGAACGCCGATGGCGCGCCGCTGCAGTTCCGCCTGGAGGCCAGCGACGATCCCGTGCAGCAACGCGTCGCGCAAGAGGTCGCGCGCCGCTGGGGCGAGCTCGGCGCTCGGGTAGAGGTGCAGGTGAGCGGCGCAAGCCAGTTCGTCGAGGGTGTGTTGCTGCCACGCCGGTTCCATGCGGCCTTGGTCACCGTCGATCTCGGGCCGGACCCCGACCCGTATCCGTTCTGGCACAGCACGCAGGCGATTGGCGAGGGCCGCAACCTGGCCAGCTTCAGCGATCCGACCGTCGATCAGCTGCTCGAGAGTGGCCGGCAGACCACCTCGGCGTCGGAGCGGGCGGCGTCCTACCACCAGTTCGAGCAGGTGTTCGCGCAGCTCGTACCGGCAGTCCTGCTCTACACGCCCTCGTTCCAGTACGTCGTCGACGCGGACGTGAAGGGTATGAGCCCCGGTCTGCTGCTGATGCTGAGTTCGCGCTTTCGCGATGTGCAACGCTGGTATATCAAGACATCGTCGGAGAGCGATGGCAGCCGCTGATCCCCCGGTTATTTCGCTGACGACGGACTTCGGCCTGAGCGACGCGTACGTTGCGGCGATGAAGGGCGTCATCTTGCAGATCAACCCGCAGGCAGCCATCATCGACGTCACGCACGACGTGCGGCCGCAGGCGATCGTCCAGGCGCTGTATCTAACGCAGAGCGCTTGGCCGTTCTTCCCGCAGGGCGCCATCCACCTCGCGGTCGTCGATCCGGGCGTGGGGACGGAGCGACGCGCGCTCGCGCTCGAGACGCCGCGCGGACTGTTCGTCGGCCCGGACAACGGCGTACTGTCGTCGGCGCTGGCAGACGAGACGAGGGCGCAGCTGGGCGAGGCGGCGTCACCCGTTGCGCTCCCGCCGGGCTATCGGGCGGTCTCGATCACGGCGCGGCGCTACATGCTCGAGCCGGTCAGCGCGACGTTCCATGGCCGCGACATCTTCGCCCCGGCGGCCGCGCACCTATCGCGCGGCGTCGCTCTCGACTCGCTGGGCGAGCCGGTCGACAGCATCATCGCCTTCCCGCCTCTGCGCGCGCGGCGCTGCGCCGACGGCAGCCTGCGGGGGCAGGTACTGCACATCGATCGCTTCGGCAACGCGATCACCGATGTGCGGGCAGGCGACGTGCCGGCGGGCCGCTTCGCTATCGAACTGCGCGGGCGCATTGTCCACGGGCCGGTCCTGACGTACGAAGAGGCGGCGGAGCCGGCCGCGCTCGTGGGGAGCAGCGGCTACATCGAGATCGCCGTGCGCGACGGCAGCGCGGCCGCCGTGCTCGGCGTCGCTGTCGGCGACGAGGTGAGCCTGCGGCCGGACGCCTAACGCGCACCGTGCTAGAATCGAGTCCATGCGCGTCGTGTTCATGGGCTCGCCGGAGTTCGCGCTGCCGTCGCTGCAGCGGCTGATCGCGAGCGAGCACGACGTCGTCGCTGTCGTTACGCAACTGGACCGGCCTGCGGGCCGCGGCCGGGGACTGCGACCGCCTCCGGTGAAGGAGGTCGCGCGGGCGCATGGGCTGGCGGTCCTGCAGCCGAAGAGCGTCAACGCGCCGGAGGCGCTGGATGCCATCCGCGGGCTTGCGCCGGATGCGCTGATCATCGCGGCCTTCGGCCAGATCCTCAAGCAACCGTTGCTCGACATACCAAAGCGCGGATCGCTGAACGTCCACGCGTCGCTGCTGTCAAAGTACCGCGGCGCCGCGCCCGTGGCGGGCGCGCTGCTGGCGGGCGAAGAGACAACAGGCGTCACGATCATGGAGGTCGTCCTTGCGCTCGACGCGGGGCCGATCGTCGCGCAGCGCGCGCTGCCGATCGAGCCGGACGATACGACGGCAACGCTTGCCCAGAAGATCGCCGAGCTCGGCGCCGGTCTGTTGATCGACGTGCTGCCGGCCTGGGAGCGGCGCGAGATCACGCCGCAATCCCAGGATGAGGCGCAGGCCACGCACGTGAAGCCGGTGCGACGCGAAGACGCAGTGCTCGACTGGTCGCTGAGCGCCGGGCAGCTCTGGCGGCGTGTGCGCGCCTACAACCCGTGGCCGGTGGCGGCCACGAACGTCGACGGCGAGGCGCTGCGCATTCTGGCAGCCTGGCCGCTCGATCAAGAAGCGGGCGTCGACGAAGGAACGCTCGTCGCGCTACCGGGCGGAGTCAACGTACCGGCCGGCGCGGGCTTCGCGATCCAGTGCGGCCGAGGGTTGCTGGCCGTCGTGCGTGCGCAGCGGCCGGGGCGGCGCGTGGTCA
>JBIOYF010000264.1:0-9197 GCA_044870035.1 Dehalococcoidia bacterium | reverse complement strand
CGGCGCATCCGTATCGAGAGGACTTCGTCGTCACCGTGTGGCTGGGCCGGCAGGCCGGTGTGTACTCAGAGGACTACGACGAAGAGCTGGACGAAGACCTGGAGGGCAACGGCCACCGGGAGTAGGTTCTAGCCGGGTCTGCCACCCTTCGCTCGCGGTTCGAAGCTCGAGCGCCTCGCCACCCGGCGTTGCGAACCTCTTCGCTCCTATGGCTTGTCGGCCGGGACGAAGGCGTAGCCGTGGTACGGCATGGTCCGCAGCAGAGTTGCTTCGCCGGCCTTGCGCAACTTCCTGCGCAGGTTGCTCACGTGCGCTCGCACCAGCTCGGCGCCGCCTTCGGGCGGGTAGTTCCAGACGTGCTGCAGTAGGTCTGCCGCCGGAATGTACTCACCGGGCTGCTCCATGAGGTAGCGCGCCAGCTTGTATTCCATCGGGGTGAGGGAGATGACGCCGCCGTTTGCGAAGAACAGCTGATGCGTCATGCCATCCAGCGCCACAGCACCGATGCGCAAGAGGTCGCCGCGGCTGGGGCGGCCTGCGCGACCGGAGAGCACGCGTGCGAGCTCGCGAGTGACGTCGATCACATCGATTGGCTTAGCGACGAAGCCATCGATCTTGCCGCGCAGGAAGGGCGGCAGCGCCGCCGAGACGAGCTTCGCGGCGGGGGGCCCGAAGAAGACCAGGTAGGGCGCGCGACCGTTCGCGCTCGAGGTCAGGTTCTGGCAAAAGCACTCCACGTCTGTGGGCGGCAGCACGCTATCCAGGCAGAGAAGATCGACGTGGACGCGGGCGAGGGCCCGACGGGCTTGGGCCACGCTGCGCGAGGCGATCGACTCGTGGCCGAGCGACTCGGCGCAGCGCTGCACCACATGAAGCAGCGTGCTGTCCGGGCTGACGACCAGCAGTTGTGCCGGCGAGGGCATAGTGTATAGTTCCGAAGCGCGGGGACTGAAACCGCCTGGTGACCTACGTGCGCTAGAAGAACCCGACCACCAGCTCCTATTATCCCACGCCTGTCAATCCCCTTCGTCAACACTAGTCTTGACGAACCGGGGTGCGGCGGCGTCGGTGTGGCACCCGGAGTCTACGGCAGCGAGGGGAGGATCCCGGCGCTGTACTGGAGGATGAGCGCCGCGTCGATGGAGTTGACGCGTCCGTCGTGGTTGGCGTCGGCTGCGGAACCACAGGCGAGCGACGAGACGAGGCCGGCGCCGAGCTGGAGCACGAGCGCGGCATCGATGCTGTTGACGGAGCGGTCGCAATTGACGTCGCCGGTGGTGCCACCCGAAAGGCCCACCACGTTGACGGGCGTGGAGCAGCTCGTGCCGCATGCTCCCGCGTCGCCGAGCTCGCCGTCGGAGTTGTCGCCCCAGCAGCGGACGCCGCCCGCGGTGCTGGCGCAGGCGTGACGCGAGCCGGTCGCGACGCCGGTAGCGCCGCTCGTCAGGCCGATGACGTCCACAGGAGAACCGCAGAGCCCGCCGCAGGCCATGTTGTCGCCCAGCTGGCCGAACTCGTTTCGGCCCCAGCATTTCACGGCGCCAGCGTCGGTTCGTGCGCAGGTGAACAAGTTGCCGCCGCTAATCGCGGTAACCGCGCCGGTGAGGTCCAGGACAGCAACGGGTGTGGAGCAAATGGTTGGAGAGTGACAGCCCCGATCGTCGCCGAGCTGACCGTACTCGTTGTTGCCCCAACACTTCGCGCCCCCGGCAGCGAGAGTCGCGCAGGCGTGCCCGAAGGAAGGCTCACCGCCGGCTCCGACGGAGCTCACGCCGCTCGTAAGACCGACCACCTGGACCGGCGAGTTGCGGTCGTCTGACGTGCCGTCCCCAAGCTGGCCGTAGGTGTTGTCGCCCCAGCACTTGACGCCGCCCGGCGTCGTGCGAGCGCAGGTGAAGAGGGGGCCGGCCGCGATCTCCGTCGCGCCTTCGGGGAGGGTGACGTCGACCGGAGTGTTGCTTCTTGTATTTGTCCCGTCCCCGAGCTGGCCGTAGGCGTTGCTACCCCAGCATACGACGGCACCGTCAAGGAGCAACGCGCAGACGTGCCCCGAGCCGGCCGAGATACCGGCGACACCGCCCTCCAGACCGGAGACCTGCACAGGTTGGCTGCGGTCGATTTGCGTGCCATCGCCAAGCTGGCCATCGGTGTTGCGGCCCCAGCACTTCGCGGCGCCCGCCGTGGTGACAGCGCAAGTGAACGAGAGCCCGCCGGTAATGCTCTCGACGCCGCTGGTGAGGCCGGTGACGTCGACCGGCGTGGTCCGGCCGGTTGTCGTGCCGTCGCCGAGCTGCCCGTAGGTGTTGTCGCCCCAGCACTTCGCGCCGCCGCTCGACGTGACGGCGCAGCTGTGCGCGCCGCCCGCGGCGACCGGGCCGGAGTTGCCGCCTGCGACTGCGCTGCCCGTCGAGAAGACGGCCAGCAGGAGCAACGCGACCAGGCCGAGCAGGGTGAGCTTCATACCCGCCCAGTATACAGGGCGGTGCGGGCTTCTTGACGCCCCAAAGGGTGCTGCCTAGAATGCCAGGGCCACGTCATGCCTGAAGTCCGCATCATCGACTTACGAAGCGACACCGTCACGAAGCCGACGCCAGCCATGCGCGAAGCGATGGCGACGGCAGAGGTGGGCGACGACGTGTTCGGTGAGGACCCGACCGTGCGGCGGCTGGAAGCGCTGGCGGCGGAAGCGATGGGCAAGGAAGCCGCGGTCTTCGTCGCGAGCGGGACGATGGGCAACCTCACGTGCCTGCTGGCGCAGTGTCAGCGCGGCGAGGAAGCGATCGTGGGCAGCGAGGCGCACGTGCTGCAGTACGAGGTGGCGGGCGCCGCCGGCCTGGGCGGCATCCAGCTGCGCCCGCTGGCGAACGACCGGCGCGGTCTGCTCGATCTGGACGAGGTCGCGGCGACGATCCGCGTCGAGAACATCCACATGCCGCGCACGGCGGCGATCTGCCTGGAGAACACCCACAATCGCTGCGGCGGCGCCGTGCTGACGCCGGAGTACACCGCCGAGGTCGCGCGGCTGGCGCATCGAAACGGGGCGGCCGTCCATCTGGACGGCGCGCGTATCTTCAACGCGGCGGTTGCGCTGGGCGTGCCGGCCGCCGCGCTAGCAGCAGACGCCGATTCGGTGACGTTCTGCCTGTCGAAAGGGCTGTCGGCGCCGGTGGGCTCGCTCGTGTGCGGCTCCGCCGCGTTCGTCGCGCGGGCGCGCAAGGCGCGCAAGGCGGTCGGCGGCGGGATGCGGCAGGCCGGCGTGATCGCGGCCGCCGGCATCGTCGCGCTGGAGACGATGGTCGAGCGCCTCGCAGAGGACCACCAGAACGCGCGCGCGCTGGCCGAGGGCCTCTCGAACGTGCCGGGCGTACGCATCGATCCGGAGAACGTACAGACAAACATCGCCGTCTTCAGTGTGGACGACGGCGTGGCGTTCCAGCGCAAGCTGCGCGACGCGGGCGTGCTGACGACGGCCTTCGGGCCGACGCGCGTGCGCATGGTGACGCACTACGGCATCGAGCGGGCGGACGTAGAAGAAGCGCTCGAGCGGGTGCGGCGCGTCGCCGAGGCGGCAGCGTAGCGAATGCGACGGCTTCTGTTCGCCGTTCCACTGTCCCTTGTGACAGCGTTCCTGCTGGCGGGCTGCCTGCAGGCGAAGCTGGTCGAGACGAAGGACCTGACCATCTCGGTACCGTGGACGGCGCCGGAGACGTCCCAGTACGTGTTGCTCAGCCGGAATGGAAAAGAAGAGGTAGGGCGCGGAACACTCGAGATCGCTAAGGGCGATGGGACGTACGAGCTGTCGCTCAAGTTCCAGAACGGCGAAGACTACGACAACAGCACGACCGTGGTCGACGCGACGACTCTAAAGCCGATCTCCGTTCACCGCGATCGACTTGTCGATGGTAAGCACAAGGAGCTGAACGCCACCTATGATCCCACAGCGAAGGTGGTAACGATCACGGAAGTCAAAGACAGCAGCGAGCGGCCGGTGCCGCACCGGTTGAAGGACAACTACTACGACAACGATTCGTCACTCTTCCTATGGCGTTCGATACCGTTCGTCGTAGGTTACGTGAACATCTATCGCACCGTGGTGACGGGCAGCGGCGAGCAACAGGTGGTGCACGTGGAGGTCAAGCCCAAGGAGAGGATCGAGGTGCCGGCCGGGACGTTCGATGCCTGGCGCGTGCAGATCGAATCGCGAGACAACAAGCAGCTGGCGTGGTACGCGGACACGCCGGAGCACCCGCTGGTGCAGTACGACAACGGCATCCAGCTCTTTCAGCTGACGTCGCTGGGACAGTAGGGCGCGGATGAATCCCGCGGCTCACTGCCAGAGACAGCCGACCGCGTCCGCGCGCGTCTGGTCTTCGAGTGCGACGAGCTGATCGCGGTAGGCCCCGTCCTCGCGCCAGGCGTGGGCGTAGCCCTCGGCGATGAGCCGCGCATCGACAGACTGCCCCTGCGCGTCGAAGACGTAGCGGAGCAGGCGCCCGGAGCGATCGCGCTCGCGGGCGTCCGGCAGGAGCAGCACCGTCCCGTCGACGAGCTCATCGTTGCGCGCCGTCGCCTCCGAGAAGCAGGGATCGCCTCGCTCGGGCGTATCGATACCGTAGTAACGAATGCGCTCTTGCCGGCCGTCGATCTCAACGTCGATCGTATCGCCGTCGACGACATGAACGACGCGCGCGGACTGGAGACGGACCGGGTCTGGATGGAGATCGGGCGCGACGATGAAGGGCGTGACCGTCGGCGCGAGGGATGTGCTCGTTGTAACAAGTGTTGCAGCCGATGCCGGAACGGTGGCTGTTACCGCCGCGCTTGGCTCGGTGGCGGTGGGAATCGAGTTCGAGCCGCCGCCGTTTCGGCTGACCAGGTTTAGCACCGCGGCGATCGCCAGCGCGATGAGCGCGCCGGCCAGCCAGAGCGTGCTGCGCCGGCGAAGAAGGGGAAGAGTGCTGACCGGCGGGCGGCGGCGCGACATACTTACTTACTCCCTGAGTCGCGGATGTTTCGTCCGAAAGTGTACCGTTGGGGCCAGAGCAACGCCCGTGCTACAATCCAGCACCAGTCTTCGGAGGGACAAGGACCATGAAGCATCCTGCCAACATCGCAGCGCTGGCGGCCCTCGGGCTGCTGCTCGTCTGGGGCGGCCTTGCAGCGCGCCCTGCTGCAGCTCACGAACCGCACCCCGGTCTCAACTTCTCGATCGGTGTGCGCGGCGTGAACGGGTGCAACACCCGCGCGAGTGACGTGACGTGTACGCTGCCCGCGGCAAGCGACTTCGTCGTCGAGGTGAGCCTTGACACCCTACCCGACGACATCAACTCCTATGGAGGGTTCGATATCTACATGCGGTACGCGGGTGTGACGCCGCGGCAGGATGCCAGCACGGACGATTGGCAGGATTGCGCCTTCCCGGCAAGCTCGTACGATCGGCCCGGCGTCGTGGGGATGGGCTGCGCGATAGGCATCCCCCCGGCGGGTCCGTCAAGCTACATCGGGCCGCTAGGCACGAACACGTTTACCTGCGGACAGAACGGCAGCGTCTCGCTTGCCCACAGCTACGCCGAAGGCTTTACCGATCTGGTGGAGAACGTCACAGAAGTCGGCAAAGAATCGGTCGTGCTCTCTCACGCCGAGGGCGCCGGCACGACGGAGACGCTGACGATCACCTGTGGGCAGTTACCTCCGAACACGCCCGGCGTGGTCACGGTGGGAACGCCGGGCCCGCCCGGGCCGACGCCGGGTAGCGTCCACACGCCGGTGGGCGGCGCGCCGACGGTGCCGGGCGAAACGGGCCCGACGCTGGAGCCAACGGCCGCGGCGAAGGCGACCGCTACGGCAAGGGCGAGGCCCACGACGACGGGCCCAGCCGGCGACGGCGATGATGGCGGCGGCGTCGACACCTGGGTGTGGATCGTGATCGCCGTGGGCGCCGTCGCGGCGGCAGGCGCTGCGGGCGCGGGCGGCTACTGGTACATGCGCTCGAGAGGCGGCGGCGGTGGAGCTGCCAACGGATAGCGAACGGACTAACGGATAGATGTTCGAAGGGGCGTACCGCGCGTACGTCCCTTCGCTATACTCCTTTCGTGAGCCCCAGGAAACCTCAGTCGAACCGCCGCGCTACTGCTCCGAAACGGGCCGGCGTGGGCGCGCCGATGCCGAAGGAGAAGCCGCCGGACGCGAGCGCCCAGAAGCCTCGCCTCGTTCTCTTTGACGGGCACGGCATCATTCACCGCGCGTACCACGCGTTCCCGGAGCCGCTCACCGTTCGCCGCACGGGCGAGGTGGTGACGGCCGTCTACGGCTTCGCGAACACGCTGCTCACGGTGCTCGACCAGCTCAAGCCGACGCATGTGGCCGTCGCGCTCGACCCGCCGGGCCGGACGTTCCGCCACGAGAAGGACGAGACGTACAAGGCAACGCGCGTCGCCGCGCCGGAGGACCTCAAGTCGCAGTTCGGGCGCGTGCGCGAGCTGGTGGAGGCGTTCAACATCCCGATCTACATGGCGGACGGCTTCGAGGCGGACGACGCGCTGGGCACGCTGGCGAAGCAGGCCGAAGAGGCGGGCATCGAGACCTACCTGGTGACGCTGGACAGCGACATGGTGCAGCTCGTTCGCGACGATCGCGTCAAGCTCTTCATGATGCGTCCCTACCAGCGCGATACCGTCATCTACAACGAGCAGTCCGCGCGCGAACGCTACGGGATAGAGCCGGGGCAGATGCCCGACTTCAAAGGCCTGAAGGGCGACACGTCTGACAACATTCCCGGCGTGCCGGGCATCGGCGACAAGACGGCGATCAAGCTGATCGAGCAGTTTGGCAGCATCGAGAACCTGTACGAGCGCATCGACGAGGTGACGCCCGACAAGCTACGCGACAACCTGCGCGAGCACGAGGCGCAGGCGCGCCACAGCAAGGACATGGCGACGATCCAGTGCGAGGGCCCGTTCACGCTCGATCTGGACGCGTGCGAGCTGAAGCACTACGACCGCGACAAGGTCGCGGCGTTCTTCCTCGATCTGGACTTCAAGAGCCTGCTCACCCGGCTGCCGCCGGCGGCCGAGCCCGCGACGAACGGGCATCATCTCGAGGCGGGCGTTGTCGCGGAGGAAGGCTACCAGACGATCTACGCCGAGCAAGAGCTCGACGCGCTGGTCAAGACGCTGTCGAAGGCGCAGGCGATCGCGATTGATACGGAGACGACGGAGCAGCACGCGCTGCGCTGCTCGCTGGTGGGCATCGCGGTCGCGTGGGCGCAGGGACAGGCGGCCTACATCCCGATCGGCCACCGGCCGGCGTTGGGCGAGCCGGAGCAGCTGCTCGAGAAGACGGTCGCAAAGAAGCTGAAGCCGGTGCTGGAAGACCCGAAGATCGAGAAGTCCGGGCACAACGTGAAGTTCGATATGGAGGTGCTCGCGGGCTGCGGCGTCGAGGTGGAGGGCGCGTCGTTCGACACGATGATCGCGGCGTACTTGATGAACGAAGGCGGCGGCGAGGCGGTGCGGCCGGGCGGCGGCGCGCTCGGCCTGAAGTGGCTCGCCGCGAAGCGGCTTGGCATTGAGATGACGCCGATCAGTGAACTGATCGGCACGGGCGCGAAGCAGATCACGATGGCCGACGTGCCGGTCGCGCGGGCGGCGCCCTACTCATGCGCCGATGCTGATATGGCGCTCCGGCTGCGCGCGCCGATGGAGGCCGATCTGAAAGAGCAGGGCCTCTGGAAGCTCTTCTCGGAGATCGAGATGCCGTTGGTGCCGGTGCTCGCGCGCATGGAGCGCGCCGGCGTCGCGGTCGATACGGATGCGCTGCGCCAGATGTCGCAGGGGCTCACGAAACAAATCGCAACGTTGGAACGCGCAGCGTACGACTCGGTCGGGCACGAGTTCAACCTCGGCTCGCCGCAACAGCTCTCGCAGGTGTTGTTCGATGAGCTGCAGCTGCCCAAGACGCGCCGGATGAAGCAGGGCTACACAACAGACGCGTCGGCGCTGGAGAACCTGCGCGGCACCCACGCTCTGGTAGACATCCTACTCGAGTGGCGGCAGCTGACCAAACTGAAGGGCACCTACATCGACGCCTTGCCGGCGCTGGTGCACAAAGGCACGGGCCGGATCCACACCAACTTCAACCAGACCGTCGCGGCGACGGGGCGCCTCTCGTCGCAGGACCCGAACTTGCAGAACATCCCGGTGCGCACCGACCTGGGGAACGCGATCCGCCGCTGCTTCGTCGCGCGGGACTTCGGGCCGAGGCCGATCTTGATCGCGGCGGACTACTCGCAGATCGAGCTGCGCATCATGGCGCACCTCTCGCAAGACCCAGCGCTGATCGAGGCGTTCCAGCAGGACGAAGACATCCACGCGGCGACGGCGGCGCAGGTGTTCGGCGTGGAGATCGACAAGGTGACGGCGGACCAGCGGCGGCGCGCGAAGGTGTTCAACTTCGGCGTGCTGTACGGGCTGAGCGAGTTCGGCCTGTCGACACGCGAAGGCATCCCGCGCGAGGAGGCCGCGCAGTTTATCGAGCGCTACTTCGCGAAGTACCCGAAGGTACAGGAGTGGCGCGAGGCCGTGGTGGTCGCGTGTCGCAAGAACGGCTACGTCGAGACGATGGTTGGACGGCGGCGGGTCCTGCCGGAGATCCGCTCGTCGAACTTCCAGGTGCGCTCGGGGGCGGAGCGGATGGCGATCAACATGCCCGTGCAGGGCACCGCGTCGGACATCATCAAAATCGCGATGAACCGCATCGATACGGAGCTGACGGAACGCGAGATGACGACGAAGATGATCCTGCAGGTGCACGACGAGCTGATCTTCGAAGGGCCCGAGAAAGAGCGCGCTGCGGTGCAGGAGCTGGTGCTGCGCATCATGCCTCAGTCGTTGGAGCTGGCGGTGCCGCTGAAGGTGGACGTGAAGATCGGCAAGAACTGGGGAGAGCTGGAGCTGATGCCGCCGGTGGCCAGCGCGGAGCGGTGAGCTAGTCGGTGGTTGCTGGTCGTTCGTTGCTAGTACAGCAGCTGCAAGGACCAACGCTGCACAGGCGGACGTTTGTTGATCATGGACTGGTCATCCTTCGCTAGCGAAGCGCCGGAGCTGGCGGAGCTGGGCCGCCAGCGCTTCGACACGGCCGGGCTGGCGCTGGTCGGCACGCTGCGCCGCGATGGGCGGCCACGCATCAGCCCGCTCGAG
>JBIOYF010000263.1:0-3949 GCA_044870035.1 Dehalococcoidia bacterium | reverse complement strand
TCGCCGCCGGCGTGCAGGATGCGCGGCCGGCTGTGCGCCCCCTCGCGGCCGAGCGCGACCTCGCCGTGGACGCTGTCGAACGGCACCCCGAAGCGGACGAGATCGCGGACCCGCTCCGCCGCCTCGTTGACGAGGATGCGCGCGGCCCCCTCGTCGACGAGGCCCGCGCCGGCCTCGATCGTGTCGCGCAGGTGCAGCTCGGCCGAGTCGCCCGGCCCCACGGCCGCGGCGATGCCGCCCTGGGCATAGCGCGTGTTGCACTCGTCGATCGAGCCCTTGGTCAGCACGAGCACGCTACCGTGCTCGCGCGCCAGCAGCGCGGCGTACAGCCCCGCGATCCCCGACCCGACGATGACGTAGTCGTAGCGCACGACTCACCCAACCGAAGGCCCCGCCTAAGGCGGGGACATTAGTGTACTAGGTACACTAACTCTACTCCTGGAGCGGGGCTTCGGTCAAGCGCGCAACAAAGGCCGCTGCACCTTCGAGCAGCGGCCTTCGGCAGCCGAGCGTCCAGCGCGCCGCGCTCGCGTGCTCTGTGAAGTCAGTATTCCTGACGGTGTCATTATCAATATAACTAAAGGCTTATTGACAAGATTACCTAGGATTGCTACATTGGTGCCGTAGCTATGGCCAAGCAAGATTACTACGCGGTGCTCGGCGTACCGAAGGGCGCCCCTCAGAAGGACATCCGGTCCGCCTACCGGAAGCTGGCCCGCCAGCACCACCCGGACGTCAACCCGAACGATAAGGCGGCGGAGGCCCGCTTCAAGGCGATCAACGCCGCCTACGAGGTGCTCTCGGACGCCGGCAAGCGCAAGAAGTACGACAAGTACGGCGACCAGTGGCAGTACGCCGACCAGATCGAGCAGATGCAGAAGCAGCGCGGCGGGCAGGCCTTCCGCTTCGGCGACGGCGGCAACGTCCGCTTCGAGTTCGGCGACCTGTCCGGCGGCGATTTCGGCGGCATCTTCGAGAACCTCTTCGGCGGTCGAGGCCGCGCTCGCCAGCGCGCCTCCGCGGTCGCGGCACAGCCGGTCGAGGTCACGCTCGACGAGGCGTTCCGCGGCACGGCGCGCACGCTCCAGCTCATGAACGAGCAGACCTGCGCGACCTGCGCTGGCCAGGGGCGCATCGGCGAGGCGATCTGCCACGTCTGCCAGGGCAGCGGCGTCGAGCTCAAGCCGCGCCGCATCGAGGTGAAGATCCCGGCCGGCGTCGACACCGGTTCGCGCATCCGCGTGGCCGGCGAGGGCGGCGCGGGCGACCTCTATCTCGTCGTGTCCGTGCGATCGGACCCGAAGTTCGAGCGCAAGGGGGCCAGCCTCTACACCGACGTCGACGTGCCGGTCACGCTGGCCGTCCTCGGTGGCGAGGTCGAAGTGCCGACGGTCACGGGCAAGGCGCTGCTGAAGGTGCCGCCGCTGACCCAGAACGCCAAGCAGTTCCGGCTCGCGGGGCTCGGCATGCCCGCGCTGGGCGGCGGCAAACGCGGCGACCTGTTCGTCCGCGTCCGCATCAGGCTGCCGGACGCGCTGGATGACAAACAGAAGGAGATGTTCGAACAGCTGAAGGAAGCTGGAGTCTAACGATAGGACGCAGGACATGACATATCTCGACCCCCAACCTTCGACCCTCGACCCTGGGGATGACCCCTGCTACGTGATTAGCGTGGCTGCTCGCCTGGTCGGCATGCACCAGCAGACGCTGCGCTACTACGAGCGGGCCGGGCTGCTGCAGCCCTCGCGTTCCAGCGGGAGACAGCGCATGTACTCGCCGCGCGACATCGAGCGGCTGCGCGAGATCCAGGGCTTAATCCAAGACCTGGGCGTCAATCTCGCTGGGGTCGACGTGATCTTCCGCATGCGCCAGCGGCTGATCGAGATGGAAGCCGAGCTGGAGCAGACGCGTCGAGAGCTGCAGCGCCTGCGCGACCGAAGACTACCCGCGCCGAGGGAATAGTCGATGAACGATGAACGCTGGCATGAGACGGAGCACGGCACTGTTGTCCGGCGCTACTTTCACGCCGCCGGCGCGTCGAGGGAGATGCAGTCAGCGCAATCGAACGGGTGGGAGGTGCGAGAGGTAACGCTGAATGGCCAGCCGGTCCCAGAAAACCCGCCACGCAAGTGGCTGCGCCTGCCTCCAACGCGACTGGTCCGTGATGCGAACGGCACGGTGCAGCTGCGAGCTGGCTCGACAGGTGGCGGCGACTGGCACCCTCAAGGCCGCAAGATCGCATCGTTCGACTTGGCAGTGACGTACGTTCGAACTAGAAGCCGCCGGCTTCAACCGGCGGATCGAAAACAACCCGCAAGGACTGAGGTAACGCAACCATGATGAGACAAGATAGGTTCACACAACAGGCGCAGGAGGTGCTCGCCGCCAGCCAGGAGCTGGTGCGCACTCAACGCCACAGCCAGTGGGACGTCGAGCACGTGCTGCTCGCGCTCCTCCAGCACCCCGAAGGCCTCGCCGGCCAGGTGCTGCAGCGCCTCAACGTCGACGTGAACGCCGTGCGCGACCGCGTCGCGGCGGGGCTCGCCAAGTCGCCGAAGCTGGCCTACGACGTGGTGCAGATCTACACCACACCGCGCATCGTGCGCATGCTGGAGACGGCGAACGCCGAGGCCGACCGCCTCAAGGACGAGTACGTCTCCGTCGAGCACCTGCTCATCGCCATCGCGGACGAACGCGAAGGCGAGGCCGCGCGCATCCTGAAGGAGTTCGGCGTCGACAAGGAGCGCATCTACCAGGCGCTGGCCGACGTGCGCGGCGGCGCCCGCGTCGACACGCCGACGGCAGAGAGCCGCTACGGCGCGCTCGACAAGTACTCGGTCGACCTCACGGAAGCGGCCAAGCAGGGCAAGCTCGATCCCGTCATCGGCCGCGACACCGAGATCAAGCGCGTGATGCAGATCCTGAACCGCCGGCAGAAGAATAACCCGGTGATCATCGGCGAGCCGGGCGTCGGCAAGACGGCCGTCGTCGAAGGGCTCGCGCAGCGCATCGCGGCGGACGATGTGCCGGACAACCTGCGCGGCAAACGGCTGCTCGCGCTCGATATGGGCGCGATGGTCGCCGGCTCAAAGTTCCGCGGCGAGTTCGAGGAGCGGCTCAAGGCCGTCATGGACGAGATCCGGCGCGCCGAGGGCGAGGTGATCATCTTCATCGATGAGGTGCACCAGGTCGTCGGGGCCGGCGGCGCCGAGGGTGCGATCGACGCGTCGACGATGATGAAGCCGGCGCTCGCTCGCGGCGAGCTGCACGCCGTCGGCGCGACGACGCCCGATGAGTACCGCAAGTACATCGAGAAGGACAAGGCGCTCGAGCGCCGCTTCGCGCCGGTCTGGATCGACCAGCCGAGCGTCGAGGAAACGATCGAGATCCTGCGCGGGCTGCGCTCTCGCTACGAGGAGCACCACAAGGTCGAGATCACGGACGATGCGCTCCAGGCGGCCGCCCGCCTCTCGGAGCGCTACCTCACGGAGCGCTTCCTGCCCGACAAGGCGATCGACCTGATCGACGAGGCGGCGTCCAAGAAGGTGATCGAGGCGCAGGGCATGACGCCCGAGCTGCGCGACCTGAAGCGCCGCCTGGACGAACTGGCCGCGCAGACCGAAGCCGCCGCGCAGCGCCAGGACTACGAGGAGGCCGCGCGCATCAAGCAGGAGGTACTCGCGATCCAGGCGGACTACGACCAGAAGCGCGCCGAGTGGCAGCAGGAGGAGAAGATCTCTCTCCGCGTCGACGAGCAGGACATCGCCGCGCTGATCGCGTCGATGACCGGCATCCCGGTTTCTCGCATGCTGGAGGGCGAAGCGGAGAAGCTGCTCCAGATGGAGGAGCGGCTGCACGAACGCGTCGTCGGCCAGGACGAACCTGTCCGCGCCGTCTCCGAGGCGCTACGCCGGGCGCGCGCGGGGCTGAAGGACCCGCGCCGGCCGAT
>JBIOYF010000262.1:0-6508 GCA_044870035.1 Dehalococcoidia bacterium | reverse complement strand
TGCTGGGAACGTTCAGCTACGGACTGTACATCGCCGTTATTGCCGTGCTCGTTTTCGTCGACGTGGCGGGCGAGGCGGCCTACGGCTCGCGGCGCTGGATCCTGATCGGCGGGACGCAAGTCCAGCCTTCGGAGATCGCCAAGCTGGTCGTGATCATCATGCTCGCGAAGTACCTCTCCGACCGGCAGGACTCGATGAACAGCCTGCGCACGTTCGCCGGCTCGATCGCCATCGTCGCGGTGCCGGGCGCGATGGTGTTCGCGCAGCCCGACCTGGGCTCGTCGCTCGTCTTCGCGGCGATCTGGCTGGGCATGGTGACCGTCGCCGGTGCGAACTGGAAGCATATCTTCGGACTGATCGGAGCGGGCGTGGTCGCGGTGCCGTTTGTCTTCCTCGGGCTCGTCAGCGACTACCAGCGCGAGCGCATCCATCTGTGGCTCGACCCTGAACGCGATCCGCTCGGCGCGGGGTTCCAGGCGCTCCAGGCGCGCATCGGCATCGGATCGGGTGGCTTTTTCGGCAAGGGGCTGACGCACGGGACGCAGACGCAGCTGGACTACCTGCGCACGCAAACGACGGACTACATCTTCAGCGTGCTCGGCGAAGAGCTGGGCTTCCTGGGCGCGATGGTCCTGTTCCTGCTGTTCGCGCTGCTCCTGTGGCGCGGCGTCCGCGCGGCCGAGCTCTCGCGCGATATGTTCGGCAGGCTGCTCGCGACGGGCATCGTCACGTCGATCTTGCTCCAGACGTTCATCAACGTCGGCGTGAACGTCGGGCTGCTGCCGGTTACGGGCATCCCGCTGCCGTTCGTCAGCCAGGGCGGGAGCTCACTGATCACGTTGTTTATCGCGTTAGGCATCCTGCAGAGCATCCTGCTCCGCCACCGTCCGTTCACCTTCCGCAACCTCTACTCCTGAGCGAGGCGCCACCCGCGCGATCAGGCGCGGCGCGGCGTTCGCTGCCGTGACTGCGGCCCACGCCGCGGCGAACGTCAGCAGTTGTACTGCCGGTACGTGGAAGCGCGCGTCGCCGAAGAACGCGAGCGGCACGCCGGCGAACGCCAGCGTCGCGAGCACGAGGAAGATACGCCGCGGATCGCCGCGCGCGATCGCTAGCCCGATCAGCCCCAGTCCTCCCAAGCTGATCGTGACGAAATAGTAGTTGTCGGCGATGTGGCTGAGCGCCGCGCGTAGGTGGGGATTGATGAACGGATCGTCGCCGTACGATTCGACGGCCCAGATACCGTCATGGTCGTGCTCCCAGGTAAACCAGGCCTTCCGTGAGAGCAGCTTCAGCTCGGCGCCGGGGTGGTGCAGCGCGAACTTCACGGCCCTGCGCGTGTTGTCGTCGTTGCGGCGCACTTCGTACTCGGGCCGCTTGTACTGGTCGTAGCCGGCGAAGCAGGAGTCCGGCAGCTCGAAATGGCCGGTCGCCGCGGGGTGATGGCCCATGCAGAGATCGTCGCCCAGGTTGAGGGAGATGAATGTGGGCGAGTCCATGACGATCGTGTTGCGGATGCTCCAGGGCATGATTACCGCGAGCGTCACGACGAGCACGACGCCCAGCTGCGCGCCCGCCCGCTGCCAGCTCGTCCCCGCGAGCAGCCAGCAGACGACAAGTAGGGGTATCAGGAGGAGCGAGATCGGCCGCACCAGGGCGGACGCGCCGAACAACACTCCCACGACGGCGAGCCGCGCATATCCCAGCTCGCCCTTTCGCCAGTCGACGGCGACCAGCACCGCCAGCAGCACCATGATCAGGAAGTTGAACAGTGTTTCGGAGAGCGCGGTAGCCGTGTGATAGATCAGGTTGGGAAAGAGGGCGAGCCAGAGCGCCGCCAGCAGCCCGACCGCAACGCCGAAGAGCCGGCGCCCGACGTAGAACGCGAGACCAACCGCTGCGACCCCAAGGAAGACCTGGAAGGAGCCGAGGGCATTCGGGAAGTTATCCGGGATGATTGTATGCTTGATGACAAAGAAGAGCGCCGCAAGCGTCGCCGGGTAGCCGACGGGGTAGTACGCCGTCGGCGAGCCGTCCAGGAGCCGGTAGCCGTTGCCATCTGAGATCTGGCCGGCGTAGAACATGTAGAAGAGCGGATCGTGGAACTGCTGCGGTAGGCGCGCCGCGTAGGCGACCCAAGCAATGCGCAGGACGGCGGCGACGAGCAAGATGCCCGCGAGCAAGAGAAGCTGCGGCTGCGTGACATCGAGGCGGCGGCGCAGCCCGTCGATAGCCCCGGCGGATCGCATCATGGCAGGCGCGGCACGTCGAGGCGGCAGACGTTGCCCGTGGCGTCCGGTGAGATGTGCGGCAGCAGGAAGACATCCTTGCTCTGCAGCTCGGCGTCCGTGGCAATCGGTACCGGCTGCGGCGCGATGCGTCCGTCGATGAAGTCGCCAACATACACGTGATAGCCCGGGCGGGCGCGGTAGTTCGTGAGCCCGTCTTTCGGGAAGGTGAAGAGCTTGGCGTCACCCCAGAGCACCTCGCCGATCGCCGGCATCACCGTGCACTGCGATAGCTCGTCGGTGATCGGGCCGCCGCGCACGTAAACCGTGCTCTTCGGCGGCAGGCCGGCGTACGCGTCGTCGGCCGCCGTGACGAGCTGCCGCCAGCGATCGGACGCGCCGGCCTGGTCCGCGTTCTGTACCCACGTCTGCCAGCCGTTTAGCCCGATGGCTCCGATCGCGAGGACGGCGACGAGCGCCGGCAGCGCCGGGCTGAGCCTGCTTGCGAGGCGGCCCAGCTCGGCGAAGAAGAACGCCGCGAGGATCGCGAACGGGACCGACGCCAGGTAGGTGTAGCGCGAGGCCGCCCAGATCTGGATCGGCAGGTACGGCAGCACCGCGAGGACGAGAAACACCGCCGCGATACGCGCCAGCGCCGGCCCGCGCACGAGCGCGAGCAGCACCAGCGCCGCGACGGCCGGCCCGGCCACCATGTGCGCCGTGCCCACGTGGCCGGGGAACTCGAGGCCGACCGGATAGAGCAGCCGCCCGAAGTACAGCCAGACGTTCTGGACGATGTCATCGCGCGAGTAGAGCTCCGCCTCCGTGCACCGGCACGTGCCGAAGCCGATCAGCGCTGCGCCGCCCAACACGGCAAACGGCGCCGCGAACAGCGCGACACGCAGCCACGTGCGCGGCTCACGCCAGGACGCAGCGTCGAGCGCCTTCCACAGCACAAACAGGCCGAACACGGGCGCGACGATCGACGCCGACTCGTTGGAGGCGATCGCGGCGGCGAACGCCGCGATCGAGCCGGCGTACAGGGCGATGTGGGCGTCGCGGTCGAGCGCTTCGTAGAGGAGCACGATCGCGAGCATGACCAAGAAGCCGGCAAGCACGTTGTTCAGCGCGGTGATCTGGCCGACCGTCGGCACGGTCGCCGCGGCCAGGCCGAAGAAGCCCGCGGCGAGCAGCGCCGGCCAGTCGTCGCGCGTAACGCGCCGCACCAGCCAGAAGATCAGCCCCGCTGTCGCGGTGTGAAGGACCACGTTCACGAGCAAGTAGGGGAAGGCGTGCAACCCAAACGAGCGGTACTCGGCCAGGTAGAAGAGGCCGGTGAGGAAGCGCCAGTTCGGCGTCAGGTCGCGCAGCAGGAAGAGGTCTTTGACGTAGCCGCCCGTGCTGCGCGTCGCGATGTCTGCCAGCGGCACGAAGTCGTCGTTGAAGAAATAGTGGGCCAGCACCGGCGCCTGGACGGCGAACACGCCGGCGACGGCCAGCGCGAGCGCCAGCGCGGTCCGCTGGGCGCCCGTCAGCGAGAGCGCGCGTAGCGACGGGAGCGCGAGCGCCCTCCGGCCCGCGAACGAACGCTCGGCGCCGCGCTCGACTACGTGGTCAGCCATCGACGTTCGCCACGCTCGTCTCTTCGACGCGGAGGCGGAGCAGCCCGATCTCCTGGGCCAGCTCACGGTTCTGGTCGGATAGGCGCGAGATTTCGAGCGAGTAGTGGAAGAGCATCACGGCGACAAAGGCGAGCGCGAGGAAGAAGAGCACCGATGGCGCGTACTGCACGTCGAGCCTGCCCGCGAACCACTCGACCAGATCGGGTGTGGCGGCCGTGACCACCATCAGCACGGCGAGCGCGAGCCAGAGCATCGAATACTGCTCCTTCAGCCGCCAGCGTCGCACATAGAAGACGACTGTGACCGCGATGAGTACCGCAACCGCGATCACCAGAATGCTGATCGGACGCATGGTGCACCTCCTAGGTGGTCTGGCGCGCCGGGCCTTCCTTGAAGGCGGCCAGCAGCAGCGACAGCGTGACCTTCGCCATGTAGTAGACGATCCTCGTGCCGCTGATCGACGAGCGGCCGCCCTGGCGCGCGCGCATGCGCACCGGCACCTCGCGGATCGCCAGCCCGCGACGGCTGAGCAGCACGATCGCCTCCGGCTCGGGGTAGTCGGCCGGGTAGTACGCCGCCAGATAGCGCAGCGCGCGGGGGCCGTAGGCGCGAAAGCCGGACGTCGCGTCGGTGAAGCGCTGGCCGGTGACGGCGCCGCAGATGCGCGAGAGCACGTTCGTCGCGAGGCGGCGCAGGGCGCTACCGTCGTAGTCGCCGCGGCCGCCGGTGAAGCGCGAGCCGATCGACATCTCGCACTGGCCGGCGCGCACCGGCGCGATGAGCGCCGCGATCTCCTCCGGCAGGTGCTGGCCGTCCCCGTCGAGCTGGACGACGATCGGGTAGTCGCGCTCCAGCGCGTACTTGAAGCCTGCCTGCACCGCGCCGCCGATGCCAAGATTGAAGCACAGATCGATCACCGGCACGCCGGCCGCCCGGGCCACCTCCGGCGTCGCATCCGTGGAGCCGTCGTTCACGACGACGACGTCGCAGTCGGGCGCCTGCGCGCGCAGCTCGCTCAGCACCGCGCCGAGCGAGAGCGCCTCGTTGTGCACAGGCACGATGACCAGCACGTCATTCCGGCGCGCGGTCACGACGCCTCCTTCACAAAGCGGCCGAGCAGGAACACGCCCAGCGGAGCGATCCGGAACGGGAAGTAGCGGCGCGCCGCGGGCCGCAGCTCCGCGCGCACTGTGCGCTCGATGTACGACGCGGGGTGGTAGTGGTCCTCCGGCTTCGTGTAGCCGAAGACGCGCCGGCCGAACTCGTAGAAACGGTTCTCGGATGGCGCGCTTACCAGCAGCTCGCCGCCGGGCTTGAGCAGGCGGCGGAACTCCGCGATCAGCGGAGGCAGATCGATGATGTGCTCCAGCACGTCGGCGGCGACGATCGTGTCGAAGGATCCCGCGGGCAGGCCGAGCGCGAAGATGTCGCCCGGGCAGGGCTTGATGTTGGCGAGGCCGTCCTTCTCGCGCAGCTCGTCCACCATCTCCGTCCGCAGGTCGACGATGCAGACCTCGCCGTACAGGCGTGAGAGCGTCGGCGCCAAAACGCCGTTACCGCCCCCGAAATCGAGCGCACGCTCGCGCGCCGGCGGCCGCGACAGAGCGAGCAGCGCCTCGAGGCGGCGCCAGAACAGCTCGCGGACCAGCGGGTTGCGGTCGGTGTAGACGAGCGGCGTATCTTCGTGACCGAGGCGGCCGATGAGCGACTCCAAGCGGGAGCGTTCGATGCGGGCGACGGCTGCTCTTGGCATGCGGGCGGGAGCCCTCCTGGCCGGGATTCCTTGCTCGACCAGAGTATAGCCTGGCGTTGGGAGAGGCGGGAGGAAGCGCCGCTATGCGCCGGCATCCGTATTCGCCGTGCGAGCGCCGCGGACCCGTTCGACCGCAGCGGCCAGGCCGATCGCCGCGAGGACGCTGAAGACCGGCAGCAGCGGGAAGTGATAGCGCGCCTCGCCGACGAAGATGAACGCCCACATCGCGGCGTAAACGGCGAACGGCCCCCAGACGATCGCGTGCCGCCGGTTCATACGACCCAGCCAGAACGGCAGGCCGAGCACCATGACGCCGCAGACCGCATAGTAGTAGACGTTTGCCAGACCCTCCCAGCGGTCTTCCCACGCGGACGAGAACGGGCGCGCGTGGCCAGACGGCGTGTTCTGGAGCCAGAAGACCACGGTATCGTCGCCGCGGAAGAACCAGGCAAGCCGCTGCGGGACCAGGCTGAACTCGCGCGGTATGTGGTGGATACCGTAGTCGAGCGAGTCGCTGATGCCCGCGTTGTTGATGCGCACTTCTCGCTCGGGGAACGGCACGTCCGCGAAACGGTCCCAGAGCCGCGTGACGGCGTACAGGTCGGGGCGGCCGCCGGAGTGCGGGTTGTGGCCCTGGATCAACACCTGCCCGAGGCCTGTCGTGCCGACGACCGGCGCGTCGAGCTGGACCGCGTTTCGTACCGTCCACGGGACGTACAGCACCGCCATGCCCAGCGCGAGCAGCGCGACGTAGATACCGACGCGGCGCCACGAGCGGTGCACGGCGATCCACGTCGCCACGATCGCGAGGACGATGAACGCACCCTCCGGCCGCAGCAGGCCGACGGCGCCCGCGGCCAGCCCGAGTGCGAAGATGCGCCAGCGCGGCGTCGATTCGCCGAGCG
>JBIOYF010000261.1:0-4140 GCA_044870035.1 Dehalococcoidia bacterium | reverse complement strand
AACGGCGGCACTGCGTTCTGCATCTCCGGCGCCGGCTCGGTCGACGTCCACGACAACTCCGAATCCGGGAACCGCGCCGGCACATGCATGGGGCACCCATAATGTCCATCCTCGTAGACGAACACACGACGTTCATGATCCAGGGCATCACCGGCCGCGAGGCCGTGAACATGACCCGCGAGTGCCAGGACTACGGCTCGAAGATCGTCGCGGGCGTAACGCCGGGCCGCGGCGGCCGCGATGTCTACGGCGTGCCCGTCTACGACACCGTGCGCGAGGCGGTCGAGAAGCACTCGATCTACGGCTCGGTGATCACCGTGCCGCCCGCCTTCACCCGCGACGCCGCGTTCGAGGCGATCGAGAACGGCATCAAGCTGATCGTCATCGTCACGGAGCGCATCCCGCGCCTCGAAGTCGCGCAGATCGTCGAGCTGGCCGAGATGCGCGGCGCGCGCATCATCGGACCGAACTGCCTCGGCCTGATCACGCCCGGCAAGTGCAAGATGGGCGGCATCGGCGGCCCGGCGGCCGACACGCGCAAGGCGTACCAGCCCGGCCCCGTCGGCGTCATGTCGCGCTCCGGCGGCATGACGACGGAGATCGCGAACGCGCTCACCGCCGCCGGCCTGGGCGAGAGCACCGCCGTCAGCATCGGCGGCGACGCGATCATCGGCTCCACCTACGCCGAGCTGATGCCGCTCTTCGAAGCGGACCCCGAGACGAAGGCGATCGTCATCTACTCGGAGCCCGGCGGCCCGATGGACGCGCAGCTCGCCGATTGGGTGAAGGCGAACACGAGCCGGCTGCCGATCATCGCGTTCATGGCCGGCCGCTTCATGGACAAGATGCCCGGCATGCGCTTCGGCCACGCCGGCACGATCGTCGAAGGGCGCCAGGACACTTCGGCCGAGAAGATCCGTCGCTTGCAGGACGCCGGCATCGCCGTCGCCGAAGCCATCGAAGCCATCCCCGCTCTAGTCAAGGAACGAATTTAGCCACCGATGCACACAGATAGTTGCGGGCTGGGCGGGGCATCAGTGAAAATCTGTGCCAATCTGTGGCAAGGAGAACTCCCCTCTCCCTTTAGGGGAGGGGCCGGGGGAGGGGTCTGATCATGCCCATGTTCGTCCACGTCGAGATCGATGCCGATGCCGCGGCCGACAAGGAGCTGGCGAAGAAGCTGGCCGAGGTCTGCCCGGTGAACATCTTCGCCGTCGCGCCCGACGGCTCATCGGTGATCGTCGAGGAGAACGAGGACGAGTGCGTCCTCTGCGACCTCTGCGTCCAGGCCGCGCCCCCCGGCAACGTCCGCATCATCAAGCTCTACGAATAGCGCCGCAGCGCGGCGGGCGACACGTAAGGGACGCCACCGCGCGTCCGCCAAAATGCAAGGGCGACCATCTGGTCGCCCTGTTACATAACCGCAAGTCCCCGGGCCTATCTGTGAAAATCTGTGTCTATCCGTGGCTAAATCCGGCCCTAGTGCCATCACCCGCTTTGAGCTATTCCCGACGCGCCCTATCCTTGCGACATGGCTCGCAGTATCTCGATCGCTGGGAGACTAGGTCCGCACCAGACAATCAAGAAAAATCGACGCCTGCAGATTCAGAACGGGCCATTTTATTTCACTTTTTCGCAGTTCAATCAAAATGCGCGGTCACAACCGTCGGGTGGGGAGGGGCATCTGTGAAAATCTGTGTCTATTGTCCGCCCAGCACCTGGCGGGCGATGATCTTCAGCTCCAGGATCGGCTTCACGCCCTCGAAGATAGGGAGGACGAGCGCATCGACGACGTAGCGCGCCACCGGGTCCTCCTCGCTGTAGCCCCAGCCGCCGTGTATCAGCTGCGCCTCCTGCGACACCCACACCGCCGTGTCCGAAGCGAACAGCTTGCACATCGCCGGCAGCATGGCCGCCCGTTCGTCCTGCTGCATCTCGCGCGCGGCGGCGTACGTCAGGTGGCGGCCCGCCGCGACGTGCGTCGCCATCCGGCCGATCTTGTGCTGCGTCAGCTGGTACTCCGCGATCGCCCGGCCGAACTGCTTGCGGTCGAGCGCGTAGGTGCACGCCTTCTCGAGTGCGGCCTGCCCGACGCCGCTTGCGCGGCCGCCGGTCTGGAGCCGGCCCGCCGCGAAGCCGCCCATCTGCAGATAGAAGCCCTTGTTCAGCCCGGCCTCGCCGCCGACCAGGTGGTCGGCCAGCACGAAGTAGCGGTCGAACGCCAGCGTGTAGCTGTGCATCCCGCGATAGCCCGGCGTCGGGTTCGCCGTGCCGCTGATCGAGCCTCCGCCGGCCTGCTGCTGCACGAACTGGTGCCCGTCGAACGGGTTTTTCTCGACGATGAACAGCGACAGCCCGCGTGCGCCCGACGACACGTCGGGGTTGGTACGGACGAGCAGCGCCAGGATGTTCGCCCGCCCGGCGAACGTCGACCATGCCTTGGGCCCCTCAATGAACCAGCCGGGCTCGCCATGCAGCTCGCCCTTCGTCCCGCGGCACTGCACGGACGCGACGTCCGAGCCGATGTCCGGCTCCGTGACGCTGATGCCGACGATCAGCTCGCCGGCGGCGATGCGCGGCAGCCAGTGCTGTCGCTGCTCCTCCGTGCCGCCCTGGAGCAGCGCGCGCGTCAGGATCTCCGAGCGCGTAATCAGGCTCCCCGCCACGAGCGACGCTGCCGACAGCTCCTCGGTCAGGACGACCATCGTGAGGTAGCCCATCTCCGTACCGCCGTACTTCTCTGGGATGGAGCAGCCGAACAGCCCCAGCCCGGCGATCTTCTGGATCAGCGCCTCGGGCACCAGCAGGTCCTGCCGGTGCATCTCCTGCGCAATCGGCACGACTTCCGCCTTCGCGAAGCTGCGCGCGCTGTCGCGCACCAAAGCCGCGGCCTGGTCTTCGAGCTCCGTCGTGTGCTGGCCGCGCGACTCGAGCACGCGGACGCCGATCGAACGAACCCGCGCCTCGTCCAGGCCGGCGCGAATGAGCGACCGCAGTTGGGTGCCTTCCAGCTGGTCGCCGATGGCGAAGTCGTCCGGGTGCGCCTCGGCGGCAGCGCGCAGCTTGTGCGTGATCTCCGCCGCGAAGACGAACGCCTGCTCCTCGGCGAGGGCGTCCGGCTTACCCGCGGCGGCCTGTCGTTCGCAGTACGCGACCAGCTCGCGCGCGGCGCGCGCTTCCGTCGCGTGCAGCGCGATGCGCTCGGCGTGCACCTGGTGGTCGTCGATCGCCTTGCCGCCGTCTGTCAGGCGCGCGCCCGCCTCGATCGCCGCCGAGACGGCGTCCGAGGCCGCGTCCGCCAGCCGGCGGGCGGATGTGAGGGCTTCAGTCGTCTGCGTTGTCATGTATATGCTCGCCCGCGGACTGAAGTCCGCGGCATCTGTTCCTCCCATGCCGCCGACGTTAGTCGGCTGTTACGAAAGCCCGCTCACCGTTTCCTCACCATCAGCACTGTATAGTCCAAGTCCAGCACGACGTTCGAATGGTATTGCTCCCGTCCGCTTTCCCCGTCCTTCGTCTTCAGCTCCACCGGCTCCTTGTTCGGGTCGAGGTCCTTGAGCGCCACGAGGCGCAGGCGCAACGCCCCACAGTCGGGCCGGCCCAGATCGATGCGCTCCAGCACGTCCGTCCAGGCGTAGAGCGTGTCGCCGGCGACGGTCGGGTTGGTATGCGAGCCCGCGTTGAACGCGAGCACACGGATCGCGTTCTCCAGCCCGTCGTACGAGATGGCGTGCGCGATCGAGATGATGTGCCCGCCGTAGATGATCCGCCGGCCCAGGCGCGTTTCATTGGTCAGGTGCGCGTTGAAGTGGACACGGGCGTTGTTCTGGTAAAGCCGCGTCGCCATCTGGTGCTCGGCTTCCTCGATCGTGATGCCCTGGCCGTGGACGATGCGCTCGCCCGGCTGGTAGTCCTCCCAGAACGACCTGCCTCCCGTTGCGACCGCGTCGAAGCGCGCGAGGTCGAGCTCGCCCGGTACGACCAGATGCTCGGCAGCGACCTGGGGCGGCAGTTCCGGCGCGTCGTTGGCGTCGCTCTTTGTACCCGGCTCGCGCTTGTTCACCATCGCCCAGCGGTAGAACTGGAGCACCGGCTCGTCGCGCTGGTTGTAGCCGCGCGTGTGCACCCAGACGATGCCCA
>JBIOYF010000260.1:0-8744 GCA_044870035.1 Dehalococcoidia bacterium | reverse complement strand
GGCGCCCAGCGCGCGTTCGTCGTCGCGGACATGCCGTTCGGCAGCTACCAGACCGGCGCGGACGACGCGCTGCGCAACGCCGCTCGCTTCCTGAAAGAGGCCGGCGCGCACGCGGTCAAGCTGGAGGGCGGTATAACCGTGAAGGACACCGTCCAGAAGCTCGTCGACGCGGGCATCCCCGTGATGGGGCACATCGGGCTGACACCGCAGGCCGTGCACCAGTTCGGCGGGTGGAAGGTGCAGGGCAAAACGCCGCAAGGAGCGATCCGGCTGATGAACGACGCGCTTGCGCTGGAGCGCGCGGGCGCGTTCGCCGTGGTGCTCGAGCTGGTGCCGGCCGCGCTGGCGCGCATCATCACGCATCGACTGCGTGTCCCAACGATCGGTATCGGCGCGGGGCTGGACTGCGACGGCCAGGTGCAGGTCTTCCACGATCTGCTGGGCATGTTCGAGGGTTTCGTGCCGAAGCACACGAAACCGTACGCGCAGGTGGGCGAGACGATCCGCAACGCGCTGGCCGAGTACGCCTCGGACGTGCGCGACCGGCGCTTCCCGACCGACGAGCAGAGCTTCTCGATGGACGAGCGCGCGCTCGCCGAGCTGCTGACGACGGACGACAAGATCGAGCCGGCGCAGCCCAAGCCCCGGGTCGCGCACCCTTCGATACCCGCCCTACCCTAACACCGGATGCACGTTGCGACGACCGTCGCCGAGTGCGTCCGCCTGAGGCGGACGATGACCGGCGACGTCGGCTTCGTGCCGACGATGGGCTACCTGCACGAAGGGCACCTCTCGTTGGTGCGGGCAGCGGGCCGCGACAATCCCAACGTCGTCGTCAGCATCTTCGTCAACCCAACGCAGTTCGGACCGGGCGAAGACTTCGAGCGCTATCCGCGCGACGAAGAGCGCGACCTTTCGCTGCTGCACGGCGAGCAGGTCGATGTTGTGTTCATGCCGTCGGTGGAGGAGATGTACCCGGAAGGAGCGTCAACGTTCGTCGAGGTCGAAGGGATCACGGACGTGCTCGAAGGCGCGCACCGGCCGGGCCACTTTCGCGGCGTGACGACTATCGTCGCCAAGCTGTTCAACATCGTGCAGCCGGCGCGCGCATACTTCGGCCAGAAGGACGCGCAGCAGCTCGCGGTCGTGCGCAAGATGATGCGCGACCTGCGGCGCGACATCGAGATCGTCGGGCTGCCGATCGTGCGCGAGCCGGACGGGCTGGCGCTGAGCAGCCGGAACGCGTACCTGTCGCCGGAGGAGCGCCAGGCCGCGCTCGTACTCTCGCGCGCGCTCAGCAAGGCCGAGCAGTTGTTCGCGGCCGGCGAACGCAACGCGGAAGCGTTGCGCGCCGCGATGCGCGAGCTGATTGGCGCCGAGCCGCTGGCGCGAGTAGACTACGTGAGCGTAGCCGACCCGGAAACGCTGAGGGAGTTAGATCGCGTCAAGAGTGGCGCGCTCGTATCGCTGGCGGCGCGGATCGGCAACACGCGGTTGATAGACAACGTGACGTTGGGAGAAACAGCGCGGACCCCATCGTAGGCGCGACATTCCAGGCCCGTCAGCGGCGAGGCTGGAAAGCCTCGCCTACAAAAAGAGAAGAATGGCAGACGAACGCCGCATCTTAGTCACGAACGACGACGGTATCGAGGCGCCGGGGCTGTGGAAGCTCGCCGAGGTGATGTCGGCGTTCGGCCGCGTGATGGTCGTCGCGCCCGCGGCGGAAGCCTCGGGCTCGGGCACGATGGTGACGTACCGGCGCGACCTGCAGATCCAGCCGGTGCCGGAGCGCATCCCCGGCGTGAAGGCCTATATGGTCGACGGCACGCCGGCGGACTGTGTGCTGATCGGCCTGCGCAGACTGAAGGAAGGCTGGATCAGCGTGATCGCCGCCGGGATCAACCCGGGCGCCAACCTCGGCGTCGACTTCTATCTGTCCGGCACGTGCGGCGCGGCGCTGATCGGGGCGTTCCGGCACGTGACGTCGTTCGCGCTGTCGCTCGACGTCCGCGGCGTTGACCCTGACCCGAGCGCGGTGCCGCCGGTGCATTGGGAGAGCGCGGAGGCGGTCGCGCGGCTGCTCGGGCGCGGCATCGACGACGGGACGGTCCCGGACGGTTCGTTCCTCAACGTGAACGTGCCGGCGCTGCCGCTCGGCGAACTGCGCGGCGTGGCCGTCACGCGCGTCGCGCCCGGCGGCTACGTCCACCTGGCCGAGGAGGCAAGAGGGCCATTCGAGCGGCTGGAGCGCCAGCTCGTCGCGGACACGCGGCATGCGCACGAGGGCACCGACATCCGCGCCGTGGTCGACGGCTACGTCTCGATCAGCCCGCTCGACACGAGCCTGAGCCACGCGGAGCATCACGCGGCGCTCTCGCGCCACAGCGACGCGCTGACGGCGGGGCTAACAAGAAACTGAGCGTCGTTGCTACAATAGGCCGTCGAACTTCGAACATCGAGCCTCGAGGATCGGGACCATGGCCGGACATTCTAAGTGGAAGCAGATCAAGCGCGCGAAGGGCGTGGCGGACGCGAAGCGCAGCCAGGTCTTCACCCGCCTGGGGCGGGAGGTCTCCGTCGCCGCGCGCGCGGGCGGGCCCGACCCCGAAGCGAACCCGCGCCTGCGCCTCGCCATCGACCGCGCGCGCGAGCAGAACATGCCCAAGGACAACATCGAACGAGCGATCAAGCGCGCGACGGGCGAGGGCGGCGAGGCGGCGATCGAGGAGGTCGTCTACGAGGGGTACGGGCCGGGCGGCATCGCGGTGCTGGTGCAGGCGCTGACGGATAACCGCAACCGGACCGCGTCGGACGTGCGCAACGTGTTCGCGAAGGCGGGTGGCAGCCTGGGCGAGGCGGGCAGCGTAGCTTGGCAGTTCGAGCTGCGCGGCATGATCTCGATCGACGCCGCTGGGCGCGACGCCGACGACCTGGCGCTGCTGGCGATCGACTCCGGGGCCGAGGACGTGCAGGTCGCTGGGACTTCTGTGGAAGTCTACACGAAGCCGGAGGCGCTGGACGCAGTGCGGCGCGCGCTGACCGACGCGGGCATTGCGGTCGAGTCGGCGGAGATCGCGCAGGTGCCGAAGAACACGATCATGCTCGACGCGAAGCATGCCGGGCAGGCGCTGCGGCTGCTCGATAGCCTGGACGAGCTGGACGACGTGCAGCGGGTGGCCTCGAACGCCGACTTCCCTGAAGAAGTACTCGCGGCGTACGCCTGAAGACACTGTCCGCGGACTGAAGTCCGCGGCTTCAACCGAGGGATCGACCTATGCCGCCGACTTCAGTCGGCGGTACTGTATATGAAGCAAGGAGGCCCATCCCTGTCAGACGCGCGTACCAGCAACCAGCAACCAGCAACCAACAATCAGCTAGTCGTCCTCGGGATCGATCCAGGTCTGACGAGGACCGGCTGGGGCGTCGTTGAGGCGGTGGGACAGGAGTTCCGCTGGCTCGGCTGCGGCGCGATCCCGACCCGGCCCGCACGTCCGCCGGAGGAACGCCTCCACCAGATCTACAAGGGGCTGTGCGCGCTGATCGACCGCTGGCGACCGATCGAGGTGGCGGTCGAAGACCCGTTCGTCGCGCAGAACGCGCGCTCGGCGTTCGCCATCGGCGAAGCGCGGGCCGTTGCGCTGCTCGCCGCAGCGCAGGCCGGGCTGCCGGTGCGCGCGTATGCGCCGGCCGAGGTGAAGCTGGCCGTCGCGGGCTACGGACGCAGCGACAAGACGCAAGTCGCAGAGATGGTGCGCGTGCAGCTCGCGCTGGCGAAGGCGCCGGAGCCGGCGGACGCCGCCGACGCGCTCGCGGTGGCGCTCTGTCATCATCTGCGCCGGCGCGCCGAGGCACGACTGGAACAGGCGAGATGATTTCGCACCTGAGCGGAACGCTATCGAAGAAGAACGAGGCCCGACAGGCGGTCGAAGTCACGACCGGCGGCGTCGGTTATGAGGTGTTCCTGCCGACGTTCGTCTGGCGCGCGCTGCAGGACGAAGCGCTCGGCTCGGACGTGGAGTTGGAGATCTACTATCACGTGCCGGAGCGGCAGCCCACCCCCATGCTGGTCGGCTTCCAGCGCGACGTGGAGCGCGACTTCTTCCGCAAGCTAGTGGAGGTGCCGGACCTCGGCCCATCGAAGGCGATGCGGGCGATGATGTACTCGGTATCGACGATCGCGACGTGGATCGAACATAGCGACGAGAAGTCGCTACGGTCGCTGCCCGGCATCGGCGAGCGGCTGGCGAAGACGATGGTTGCGCACCTGAAGGGCAAGGTCGTCGAGGAGGCGCTGCTGCAGGACGAGCACTTCGCGGCGCCGCCGCCCAAGCCGGGGGCGCCTTCGCTGTCCGAAGTGCAGCAGCTCGCGGTCGCCGGGCTGGCGCGGCTGGGCTACAAGGAGTCCGAGGCCTCGAACTGGGTGCAGCAGGTCTCAAAGGACGGCGAGACGGCCGAGGTGGAGGAGATCATCCGCGCCGTGTTCGCGCTGCGCAACCAGCAGCTAAACTAATCGCATGGATGTTTCATTCGCTCTGCTGGCCGACGCCGCGAACGTTTCGCGCGAGGGGAAGCTGAACATCCTGGGCGCGTTCGACCGCGTGCACGGGTCGCAGTTTCCGCTGACGTGGCCGCGCATGGTGCTCGTGACGCGCTTCATCGCGTCGGCAGCGGAGTACGGGCAGGAGAAGTCGCTCGAGATCGTCACGCTGGACGCGGACGGAAAGCGCCTGGGCGGAGCGACGGGCAAGATGCGCGTGCCCGAAGGTCAGCCGGGCCGCCAGCTCAAGATCAACCACGTCCTGCCGATGACCGTAACGTTCCCCTCGCCCGGCCAGTACAGCGTCGAGATCCTGGTGAACGGCGAACCGAAGGCGACGGTGCCGCTCGACGTGGTGCAGCGCCAGGACGCCGCGCCCCCCAACGGCGGAGAACAACAGGCCGAGGCCTAGCCCCTCCTGACACGGTGCTGTCAGCCGCCTCTGGTAAGATGGGGTGCCATGGGAACGTTCACACAACCCTTAACTCTCATTGGAGCTACCGGCGAACGGCGAACGCTGGAGGCACTCGTCGACACGGGATCGACCTTCACGAGCGTGCCAAGCGATGTTCTGCGTGAGCTCGGCGTCGAGCCTCGTCGAAGCGTTCGGCTGCGACTGGCGGACGGAAGCTCCCACGAGCAACAGCTTGGCCGCTGCTCGGTCCAGCTCGATGGGATCGAAGAGATAACATTCGTCATCTTTGGCGAGCCAGACTCACCGGCTGTAATCGGAGCCGTGACGCTGGAAACGCTCCTTCTTGGTCTAGACCCAGTCACCCAGCGACTTGTACCAATCGAGGGATGGCGCGCGTAGCCCATGCCGGACTTCAAGCTCATCTCAGACTTCCAGGCGACGGGCGACCAGCCACAGGCCATCGATAAGCTGGCGGCGGGGCTCCAGCAGGGCCAGCGCTACCAGACGCTGCTCGGCGTGACGGGCAGCGGCAAGACGTTCACGATCGCCAGCGTCGTCGAGCGGGCGAACCGCCCTACCCTCGTGCTGGCGCCGAACCGCACGCTGGCCGCGCAGCTCTGCTCCGAGTACAAGGAGTTCTTCCCCGAGAACGAGGTCCAGTACTTCGTCTCGTACTACGATTACTACCAACCCGAGGCGTACATCCCGCGCAGCGACACGTACATCGCGAAGGACGCGGACATCAACGAAGAGATCGACAAGCTGCGCCACGCAGCCACGCGTGCGCTCTTCCAGCGGCGCGACGTGCTCATCGTCGCGTCCGTGTCGTGCATCTACGGCCTGGGCGAGCCGGAGGAGTACCAGTCGTTCGTGCTCTCGTTCAAGAAGGGCGAGAAGTTCGACCGGGCGTACTACCTGCGCCGGCTGGTCGACATGCAGTACGAGCGGAACGATTTCAACCTGGTGCGCGGAAAGTTCCGCCTGCGCGGCGACAGCATCACGATCCACCCGTCGTACGAGGAGCTGGCTGTGCGCGTCGACTTCTTCGGCGACGAGGTCGAGCGGATCATCGAGATCGACCCGCTTACGGGCGAGCTGCTGGCCGAGCGCGAGCACGTCGAGATCTATCCGGCGAAGCACTTCGTGACGTCGCACGACAAGCTGGTCGCCGCCATCGAGGACATCGAGAAGGAGCTGGTCGAACGCGTGGCCGAGCTGAAGGCGCAGGACCGCATCCTGGAGGCGGCGCGGCTGGAGGAGCGGACGCGCTACGACCTGGAGACGATGCGCGAGACAGGCTACTGCCCGGGCATCGAGAACTACTCGCGGCACCTGGCGCGACGCGCGCCGGGGAGCACGCCGTGGACGCTGCTCGACTACTTCCCGGACGACTGGCTGCTCGTGATCGACGAGTCGCACATCGCGATACCGCAGGTGCGCGGCATGTTCCACGGCGACATGTCGCGCAAGCAGACGCTCGTCGACTACGGGTTCCGGCTGCCGTCGGCGATGGACAACCGGCCGCTCAACTTCGCGGAGTTCGAGGACCACATCAACCAGTGCGTGTTCACGTCGGCGACGCCGGGGCCGTACGAACACGAGGTGACGTCGCAGGTCGTCGAGCAGCTTGTGCGGCCGACGGGCCTCGTCGACCCGACCGTGGAGGTGCGGCCGACGCACGGGCAGATCGACGACCTGATGCACGAGATCAAGCTGCGCTCCGAGCGCGGCGAGCGCGTGCTGGCGACGACGCTCACCAAGAAGATGGCCGAAGACCTGGCCGACTACTTGCAGGAGATGGGCATCCGAACGCACTACCTGCACTCGGAGATCGACACGCTGGAGCGCATCACGATCCTGCGCGACCTGCGACAGGGCGTGTACGACGTCGTCGTCGGGATCAACTTGCTGCGCGAAGGGCTCGACCTGCCGGAGGTGTCGCTCGTCGCGATCCTGGACGCCGACAAAGAAGGCTTCCTGCGTTCGCGCGACTCGCTGGTCCAGACAATGGGCCGCACGGCGCGCCACTTGAACGGCCACGTGATCATGTACGCCGACCAGATGACTGAATCGATGCGCGCGGCGATCGACGAGACGGACCGTCGCCGCAAGATCCAGGAGAGCTACAACCTGGAGCGCGGCATCACGCCGGAGGGCATTCGCAAGGCGATCCACGACATCACGGACCACGTGAAGAAGGTGGCGGAGGAGCGCGCGGAGTACCTGGCGGCGAACGACGTGCCGAAAGACGAGCTGGCGCGGCTGGTGAAGGACCTGGAAGGGCAGATGAAGTCGGCGGCGAAGAACCTGGAGTTCGAGAAGGCGGCGCTGCTGCGCGACCAGGTCTACGAGCTGCGCAAGAGGCTGATCGACGAGCAGGGCGAGGAGTACGTGCTGCGCGAGTTCGCGGAGACGGCGTACGGGTCGCTGGGGGGGCGTCGAGCGAAGCCGGGCGGCGCGCGCGAGACGTCGTCGCGGGCGCGTCGGGGCGGCCGGCGGGCGAAGTACGGGAAGTAGCGGCCGCTGCGCTCGAGGGCAGGCTCCCCCGGGGAGAGGGCCTGCGCCGACGCGAAACTTGATTGTGTTGGGAAGAAACAGAAATAAATCCTCCGTTCTGAATCCGGCTGGCCCGATTTTTCTTGATTGCTTGGTGCGCGGCGGGTGGCCCTCACCCCTAGCCCCTCCCTTCGCTGCGCTCGAGGGCAGGCTCCCCGAGGGAGAGGGGTTGATCCCACCCATCGCCAGGGCGCACGGGCATGCGCCCCGGGCGGGTCGGTCGATGCGGCCGGCAAGAGAGCGGTCCATGCCGCACAGACTAGTCGAGGTGGGGAATAGCTCCTAGGGGGTGGTGACACTCATCTACCCTCACCCCTACCCCTCCCTTCGCTGTACTCGAGGGCAGGCTCCCCGGGGGAGAGGGGAGGCGAACGGAGCCTCCGTTGGGGATGTGATACTACTCTTCCAGGAGGCATCACATGGTGAAGCGCGAAGCAACGCTCGGCAAGCGCGGAGTGCTGACGATCCCCGTCGACATCCGTCGGGCGCTCGGTCTGAAGGCGGGTGACGAGGTGATCCTCACCGTAGAAGACGGCAAGGTGCGGGTGGAACGTAGTGAAAGCGCCGTGGCAGCCGACGAGTGAGAGACATCGAATAGGACGCGCCGCGTCAAGCGCAGCCGCTACGGGAAGTAGCGCGTCCAACCAAGAACCAGAAGAGATTAAGGAGGATCAAAGGGAGTGAGAAGGGCGAGAAACAGGGTGCTCGGAGACAATGGGCATCTAGACTTGACCGAATTCGCAAGAGATCTGCGTTGGGTTCCGCGTTCAAGGCTTACCGCCGTGCCCATCGGCAGGGGTGTCTACATCGCTCGTCTCCCAGCGATGGTAGAGCGCAGGAAGGGCGGCCAAGCCACAACCGACGAGCTACTTCAGCACGCGATGCGTGCGATGACTGGTAAATAGCGATTCGCATACACAAAGGGCACGTCGGGGCGGACGGCGGGCGAGTACGGGAAGTAGCCCTTTGACCAGATCAGTCGCAAAGCCCAGAACGCGGGTCGACGAGGCCGTACGGCTTACGCGATCGACTCTTGATGGGTTGGAGAAGAACGGGAGCGTAGCTACGGCGCTTAGGCGATGCGAGAGTCTTGCAAACCTAATAAATGACGATTTCATGCGGCACTACGCGCGGCTTGCTCTCGAGCCGCGGCTCGCGGAGGAGCGCGTGAGGAGCGAACTCCGATATTGCATGTCCAATAGAGATGCTAAGGCATCCGGCACATTTCAATTCTTC
>JBIOYF010000259.1:0-16673 GCA_044870035.1 Dehalococcoidia bacterium | reverse complement strand
CGCGCAGCTCAGGGTCGCTGAGCCCGTGCCACTTCTCCGGCAGCGGCCGCAACGACTTGCTCAGCAGCGCCAGATCGCGCACCTCGACGGTGAGCTCACCGGTCTTAGTAGTAAAGAGCGGCCCCTCAACGCCCGCGAAGTCGCCGATGTCGATCAGCTTGGTGATCTCGTAACGCTCCTCACCGAGGAGGTCGCGGCGGAGCTGGACCTGCAGCCGGCCCGACTCGTCGCGCAGGTCGCCGAACGTGGAGCCGCCGTGCCGGCGCCAGAGCATCACCCGTCCGGCGATGCGGACGTTCGCGCCGGCGGGCCGCGCGCGCGCGGCGGCGATCGGCTCCCGGTCCGCGAACGTCGCCGGATAGGGGTCGATGCCCAGCTCGCGCAGGCGCCGCAGCTTCTCTATGCGCGCCGCCCGGATCTCGGCAAGCCGGGACGTGGATTGTAGCTCTGGCTGGTCGTCGGCCATCACGCGCATAGTAGCGTGATGCCATTCCGAGCGCAGCGAGGAATCTGATGGCCTCGGAGGGACGACAACATCCCATCCGCCACCCCGAAGGCCAGGCTTTAGCCTGGCAACGTCGCCCTCCCGGCCCCTGGCCTTGGCTCCTGACCCCTGACCCTCGTCTAGTGACACGAACCGCTTTGCGCTATTTCATTCCTCCCGTACGCTCTGTTCATGGCTGGGACCGTGCCTTGGGCCCGGGAACCCTGTGGCGCCGGACCGCCGGAGCCGCGCGGCAGGCCATTCAATCAAGAAAAGTACCAGGCAAGAGCCCGTTTCAGATTCGCAAAGCGCTGATTTGTTTCACTTTTCGAAATACGATCAAACGCATACCAGCCTTCGGCCGTCTCTGCTACAATCCGTCTGCTGGTAGCAACGTCAAGCGACTCTCTGTCGAAAGGAAGTGGCACCATGGCAGTCGTGCTGATTACGGGATGCAGCAGCGGGTTCGGCAAGCTGGCCGCGCTGCAGTTCGCGCGTAAGGGGGACCGCGTCTTCGCGTCGATGCGCAACACATCCAAGGCTGGCGATCTGGAACAAGCCAAGCAAGCCGAGAAGCTCCAGATCGACGTGGTGCAGCTGGACGTGACCGACGAAGAGTCGGTCAAGAACGCCGTACGCAAGGTGATCGACGCGGCCGGCCGCATCGACGTGCTGGTGAACAACGCCGGCATCGCCCATCACGGGCCCCTGGAGGAGACCGACGACGCTGAGCTGCGCGAGATCTTCGACACGAACTTCTTCGGCGCGATGAACGTGATCCGCCATGTCGCGCCGAAGATGCGCGAGCAGCGGTCCGGCACGATCGTGAACGTGTCGTCGCTGGCGGGGCGCGTGCCGCCGCCGTTCTCGGGCACGTACTCAGCGAGCAAGTTCGCGCTCGAAGCGGCCAGCGAGTCGCTCCATTTCGAGCTGCATCCGTTCGGCATCCGCGTAGTCCTGATCGAGCCGGGCGGCTTCGAGACGAGCATCGAGCAGAACCGGCGCGTAGCGCGCCGCTTCACGGAAGGTTCGCCTTACCTGGACCTGGAGGCGCGCTTCACGCAGTCGCTCCAGAAGCTACCCGCCGCCGATGTCAGGGGCGACCCGCAGGTCGTTGCTGAAACGATCTGCAATAGCGTCTACGACGAGAAGCCGAAGCTGCGCTACCTCGTCGGGCAGGACGCCGAGATGATCGGCGGCCTGAAGAAGCAGCTTGACGATGAGCAGTTCGAACAGACGATGCGCCAGGCGCTGGACTTTTGGGACTGACGGCTGTACCATCGGGAGGCTTCATGGTGAACGGCACTGACAAGCTCAGTCGCAGCTACCCGCGAGAGGTCGCGCTGAAGGACGGCGCGGTCACGTTCCGCATCATGGGTCCGGGCGACCGCGACGCGATCCTGAGCTTCGCGCGCCGGCTGCCACCCAATGATCTGCTCTTCCTGCGCATCGATATCGCATCGCCGGCCGGCGTGGACGAGTGGCTGGACAACGTTCGGGACGGCCGGACGATCACGGTGCTCGCCGAGCAGAACGGACAGGTCGTCGGCTACGCGAGCGTCCATCATAACGACGTGATGTGGAACCGCCACCTGGGCGAGATCCGCGTGAACGTCGACGCAGAATTTCGCCGGCACGGGCTGGGCCGGCGCCTGGTCGACGAGGTGTTCGCGATCGGGCGGGACCTTGGCCTGCGCAAGATCACCGCGCAGATGACGCCGGACCAGAAGGGCGCGCGGACAACGTTCGAGCGGCTGGGCTTCCGCCCGGAGGCGCTGCTGGCCGACTTCGTCGTCGACCGTGAGGGTAAGACGCGCGACCTGCTGATCATGTCGCATGACATTGCGGGCTTCACGGACATGGAGCACGTGACTGCCGGCTCGGCCGGCGCCCGGCGCTAGCCTCAGCAGTTAGCTTTCAGCGTTCAGCCTGTCAGCTAGTTTGCCTTCAGCCTATGACGAGCACGGTTTCCTCTTTGTGTCACCCGGAGCGAAACGAAGGGTACTTCAGACCATTCAGCCAGAAGCCCCGCAATGGGCGTGCGACGGCTGCGGTTGAAAGCGCTGACTCGAACGCTGATAGCTGACTAGCTGATAGCTGAGTAGCTAATTCGGCACGCCGGCGGGTTCGATGACGGCGCCGTTGGCACGCACGCCGAAGAACATCGGCAGCTCAGAGACGTCGACGCCGGCGGCAGCGCGCAGCTCGAGGAAGGACTCGTCGATGCACTCCTTGAGCAGCTCGACGTCCGGCATCGCCTTGGGGTCGGACATCATGCCGAAGAAGAGCTTGTGGTTGTAGCTGGTGACGCCCACGCCCAGACCCATGTTGAGGCTGAGCGGTACCAACGGGAAGTGCTCCTGGAGCAGATGCCCAACGCAGTAGAGCGGGATCATCGGGCCGGGCACGTTCGTGCAGATCATGTTGATCAGCGTATTCGACGCTGTGACGCCGGCCAGCGCTTGCACGGGTACCGGAAGTCCGGCGGCCAGGCGCATGAGCAACTCAACGGCGCCGGCTTGGTTGCTCTTCTTTAGTCCTTCCGTCTGCTCACGGACCTTGTGCAGGCGCGACGCGGCATCCGCTTCGCCAATAGGGAGCATGCTCAGCATGGCCGAGATGCGGTTTCCAAGCGCACCCTGTTCGTCCTCCATGCGAACGTTGACCGGGATGGCGACGCGCGGCTCGGGCCCGTCCACGCGCTGCCCGTGGCGCAGCAGATACTTGCGCAGGCCGCCGGCGAGGATGGCTAGTACGACGTCGTTCACGGTGCCGCCGAGCGATGTGCGGATCTCCCGGATCTCGACGAACGACATCTCGCTGAAGGCGGCGCGCCGCTCCGAGCTGATCGCCGTTGCGCTGAAGGGCATGCGCGGCGCTGGCACCGCGAGCCAGGGCATGGCGGTGCGGAGCGCGCGGAATGCGTCGTTCCACTGGCGAAGCCGCGGCTGTGGGTCGGCCAGGGTCTGCTGCCAGTCTCTCATCGCGTTCATCTGCTGGTTCGTGTTGTCCCAGATCGCGTCGGTGATCCGCTCGACGACGCCGGGCAGCGGCGGCGGAGCATACGGCTCGGCCTCCGGCGGCGGGGCGGGCTCCGGGCTGAGATCGAGGCAGGCGAGCAGCAGTTCGATACCCGAAACGCCGTCCACCATGCAGTGATGCACCTTTGAGATGATGCCGGTGCGGTCGCCTTCCAGCCCGTGCACGACGTACATCTCCCAGAGCGGCTTGTTGCGGTCGAGCGGCGGTGCGAAGAGACGGCTGGTCAGCTCCAGGAGCTGCTCCTGGCTGCTGGGCGCGGGCATGTGAACATGGAAGACGTGATTCCGGACGTCGAAGTTGGGGTCGTTGTCCCAGGTAGGGTGGGCGAGGCTAAACGGCACGAAGCTGACCCGCTGGCGATAGCGAGGAATCAGCGGCATCCGGGCGTTTATCTGTGCTTGGAACGCCTCGAACGGCACCTGGCCCTCATAGATGGCCAGAGAGCCGATATGCAGCGGCGTATTGCGCCGTTCCATATACAGGAATGCGGCGTCAGAGGCAGTGAGGCGGCGGTTGAGTTTACCAGGCATGGACTCGGTGGCTCAGAATTCGGTAGGATAGCGCCTTACTAGCTTACTCGCCGAAGGAGGCCCTGTCCAGACCTCGGTTGACAGAGCCGTGATATACTGCGGATGACGAAATGATGAACAAGTCTGGGGTAGGGGAGGCCGGGGTTGGGCGCTCGAATTGACGCGGTTCCAGGGACGAACTTCGAGAGCGCGGACGTTCCTCTCTGGCGGGAAGCGCTCTTCGGCGTCGACTGGCTAGCACTCCGACTGTCACCTGTCTACTACGGTGTAGGCGTTCCGCGCGGCGATGGTGCGCCGGTGATTGTCATCCCAGGATTTCTGGGCTCCGACAACTACCTGATCGAGCTCTACTACTGGCTGCGCCGGATCGGCTACCGATCGTACTACTCACGCATCGGAAGGAACGCGGAATGCCCGGACGTGCTGACAGACCGGCTCTTCGCGACGATGGACCAGGCGTACGCTGAGACGGGGCGCAAGGTGTGCCTGATCGGCCACAGCCTAGGGGGATTGATCGCGCGGAGCGCGGCAGCGCGCCGGCCGGAACAGGTTGAGCAAGTGATCTCCCTCGCATCGCCGTTCCAGGATATCCGGGTGCACCCGATGATCCTGGCCGCTGCCGGCTTCGTGCGTGGACGGATCGTGCGCGAGCGGGGCAACGGCCACGTGCAGCGTGGCTGCTACACGGGCGGCTGCACGTGTGAGTTCGCAGATTCGGTGCGACGCGGGATGCCGGAAGCCGTGAAGCGAACGGCGATCTATACGAAGAGCGACGGCGTCGTCGACTGGCGGAGCTGCGTCGAGGAAGATAGCAAGCTGAACATCGAGGTCCAGGGGACGCACTCGGGCTTGGCGTTCAACCCACAGGTCTATCGCACCGTAGGCAAGCTCTTGGCGGCAACCGGCAAGAAACGAACGCGGAAGTAGCCCAGCTCCACTAGGTGGGCCCTTCCTTAGTATTCCTGGAGCGGTCAGTTAGTCGGCTGGGACGATCTCAGTCGTTCGCGGCTCAGTCGTGCGGGGTGCCCGGCGCCCGTCGCCGTTCGTTGTCGTCGACTGGAGCGATTCGCTGGCCCGGTTGAAGAGACCGCGCGCCGTTTCCATCGTGGCCTCGCTCGCTGTCCGGTTAGCCTTGGCTACGCGCTGGAAGATCTCCCGGGTCTCCTTCTGCGCCTCGGCCAGCTCGCCGAACCACTGCCTGGTGGCGTCGAGCGCCCGGCCCTGAGCCTTCGTGGCGTTCTCCACCAGGGAGCTGTAGAACCCTGGGATGTCTAAGGGGGCGGAGATGAACTTCTTCGCCAGGTCAACAGCTTCGCGTTGGTTCTCTTGGGCCTGCTCGATGAATGCTGCCGAGACGCGGTGGCCGCGGTCGTTCGCGGCGCGGATCGCGTCGATAACGGCGTCCGAAGTCTCGTTGATCGCTTCGAAAAACTTGGTCGCGGCGTCATTGCCAGCCATAGTCATACCCCTTCCTTGGGAAATCAGAGGCCTTCCCCGTCCATCATGAGGCGGTGGGCGGGCTCTGTCAAGAGGGCGATCCTACCCCTGGGCTCCGGCTTCGCGGCGGGGCCGGATATCTTGCTAGGCGAGCGCAAAGGTGAGAGAATGAGCACCCCAGGAAGCGACGTAGCGTCCTGGGCCATTCAAGCGCCTCGAAAGTCAGGAGCGGACTATGGCTGAGCAACAGAACCAGCAAGCGGCCGATGTAGCGCAGCTCTGGCGAGACTGGCTAACACAATCTGAACGCCAGGTAAACCAGTTCTTGAGCGAAGCGCTGAACCAAGAGGTCTCTGCGCGGAGCGTGGCTGGCTTCATGGAGATGTACGCGACGCTCCAGCGACTGCTGGCCGAGGGAATGCAGCGCTATCTCGCCTTCGTCAACATGCCTTCTCGAAACGACGTAACCGGCCTGGGAGAAACGCTGCGCAGCATAGAAGACCGCCTAGCGCGCATTGAAGAGACGCTGCAAATCGCGGCTGCTGCCGTCGACGCGAGGGAGCGCGCGAAGCCGCTCTTCGAGCCGGCCCGGACCAGGCCCGCGCCCGTCCTGCCGGACGCACCGGAGAGCATTCCCTCGTTCAACCGCGGCAACTCCACCAGTATTCCGGAGGAGTTGCGCCGCTAATCGGGTCTGGCTACTTCCAGGGAAGGAGGGCCACGGCCGGCCGCAAGCGAGTTCCGGCGAGCGTGTGAGGACGCAACGCTCGTCGATGAGGGCCCCATCGGGGGCTGGCCGTGGCCGGGACGATCGAGTTCGGCATGGTAACTGAACAGAGCCCAGGACTAACGGATCAGCTACGCCGCGAGACGCGGCTCACCTTTGATCGCGCTCGCCAGAGCGTCGATGTGGTGCTCGGGCGCAAGGAACCCGAGGTTGGACTGACACCTAAGGAAACGATCTACAGCCGCGGCACGCTGCGGCTGTATCGCTACCAGCCGGTGACCGAAGAGGTCTACCGCGTCCCGATCATCTTCGTCATGTCGCTGATTAGCAGGCCGTACATCCTCGATCTGGTGCCCGGGCAGAGTTTCGTTGAGTACCTGCTGAACCAGGGCTTCGACGTGTACATGATCGATTGGGGCGTACCGAAGCCGGAAGACCACATCCTGCGCCTGGAGGACTACGTCCTGGACCGCATACCGCGCTGCGTCGAGGAAGTGGGGCGCGTGACGAAGCAAAGCGATCACTCCATGCTCGGCTATTGCATGGGCGGGATCTTCGGGCTGATGTATGCCGCCGCCTTCCCGGACGCGGGGCTGAAGAGCCTGGTGACAGTGGCGACGCCGGTCGATTTCAACGGCATGGGCCTGCTCCGGCAATGGGCGGATCCGCGCTGGTTCGACGTCGACCGCATCGTGGAGTCGTTCGGCAATATCCCGCCGGAAGCCGTGATGCTGTCGCTGGAGCTGCTGCGCCCCTTCGATAGGCTCATCGGCTACATCCGCCTCTGGGACAACCTTTGGGATGAGGAGTACGTGCGCAACTGGCGGGTGCGCTATCGCTGGGTGAACGATCAGATCCCGTTCCCGGGCGAGTGCTACCGGCAGGTGACGAAGGAGTTGCTCTGGGGCAACAAGCTTGTCACCGGTGAGCTGATGCTGGGCGGCCGCCCGATCGATATGAAGAACATCCGGGCAGCTGTGCTGAACGCGATGGCCGAGCACGATCACATTGCCCCATATGAGGCGACGAAATCGCTCATCTCGCTGGTGGGCAGCTGCGATAAGCAAGAAATGCTTGTGAAGGGAGGCCATGTCAGCCTGGTCTCCGGCAAGAACGCCATCCTTCGCCTCTGGCCCACCGTCAACCAGTGGCTTGCCCCTCGCTCCGTCTAGCCTAGCTTCCTCCCCTTACCTGCTCCCTTACTGGCATCCCCCCTTCGTGAAATTTTGCGCACCAATTTTTCCCGCTTGGAACGCTTATGGGCGCCCCTGGGCCGACCGATCCTATTCACGGGAACGTCAACGCTGGATGGGGAGGCCTCAGGGATCGATGCCTACGCTGCGGTCGAACGACATCGATATCTACTACGAGGAGCACGGTTCGGGCGAGCCCTTGCTGCTGATCATGGGCTGGGGCGGCAACGCCGCAACCTGGAAGCCGCAAATCCCGGATCTGGCCCGCCAGTTCCGTGTGATCGCGTTCGACAATCGCGGCGTGGGCCGGACCTCCGCGCCGGAGGCGACGTACTCGATCGCTCAGATGGCGGAGGACACACGCGGGCTGCTCGACAGGCTGGGGCTGGAGCGCGCGCACGTGTTCGGCATCTCCATGGGTGGCATGATCGCGCAGGAGTTGGCGCTGGAGCATCCGGAGCGTGTCGATACGCTGACGCTGGGCTGCACGTCACCGGGCGGAAAGCGCGCGGCCGGCTATCGCCAGCTCTACCAGAACATCGCCGACCTGAACGATATGCTAGGCAATGAGTGGCCGGACCTGGATTGGTTCCAGGAATTTCTGAAGCGGCTCTGGACTGACGCAGCGATTGCCCGCTCGGACACCCACTTGCAGGACTTCGTGCTATCGCTGATTCGCTTTCCGCCCACCAAGCACGGCCTGCGCAACCAGTCGAGCGCAGTGGCGCTCCACGATGCGTTCGATCGCCTGCCGGACATTCTCCATCAGACGCTGGTCATCACCGGCGACAAGGACGGACTGATCGATTATGAGAACTCGCTCATCCTCGCGGGGCGCATTCCCAACGCGCAGCTGAAGATCTTCCCGGGGTTGAGGCATGCGTTCCATCTGGAGCAGCCGCAGCTGGTGAACAATGTGCTGATCGAGTTCATCGAGCGGGTGCGCGCAGGCAAGCCCGCGCTTGCCGCGACAGGCCCCGCCTAAAGCGGAACAAGTGCCCGCCGGCTCACGGCCGGGCTGAATGCCTGGCCCACCGTTACCCCCTCTACTTCTGCGATAGTAGCGCGCGGACGGCGGTGATGGCCGCCGGCAGGTCGTCGATCGCGCGTTCGATCGGGCCGGAGGGGTGGGTGAAGACGAACAGGCAACGCGCGACCGGCCTTCCAAGCGACTGCTCCAGTGCGACGGCGTACGCCGCGCCCTGCAATCGATAGCGGGCGAGCGCCGCCTCGATGTCGCCGGCCGCCGGCACGGCGTCCGTCTTGTAGTCGATGATGACGAGCCCGTCGGAGGTCTCGTACAGCAGATCGACAAAGCCTTCGACGACGGTCCCGTCGATCGGCGCGCCCACATAGAGCTCGCGCCAGTACCGCCCGCCCGCGACCGCCTGCTGTACCGCGTTCGAATGGAGCGCCGACGCTACGAGACGGGCGACTTCGTCGGCGCGCGCCGGGATGCCCTCGGCCGCGGCCTGCGCGCGGGCGGCGCCCTCCAGCCCGTCGCCGCTGGCGAGATCGATGCTCTGGAGCACGGCGTGGACCGCGCGACCGATAGCCGTACCCGCTCGCCCTCGCCGCCAGGGCGGTGTCTCCTCGACCGGTGTGTCTTTCTGAAGATTGGGATCACCGGCCAGGAGTGCGGCTGTCTGCGCGAGCTGCGTCGCGGCGACTGCACGGACGCCGCTCAGCGCGTCGATGCGGGTGGCGCGTTCGTCCAGCCAGGCCTCTCGACGCGCTGGACTGTCGTCAAAGGGCGCGCGATGTCCGCCGTCCGCCGAAAGTGCCATCTGCCACGAGAGGTTTACGGGGCGCCAGAGCTTCCTGGCCTCCATGCTGATGTTGTGCAGCGTCTGCGCATGGCAGGCCCGGCCGCGTTCGTGGTGCAGGCTGACGATCAGGTGATCGCGAGCGCGCGTCGCCGCGACGTACAGGAGGCGAACTTTCTCGTGCTTGTCCATCTCGGTCTCGCGCTGAGACAGCGCCTCGTAGCCAAGCGTTTCCATACCGGAGCCTAGGCGCGCCTCGGGCTGCCCGTTCGCGCCCCACAGGATGCACGGATTGCGATGCTCGGACGAGGCGCGTATGTTCAGTCCGGCAAGGATGACGATTGGGAACTCAAGGCCCTTGGCGGCGTGAATGGTCATGATGCGCACCGCGTCGTCGTCGGGCTCCGGAACGACCGTTTCGACGACCCGCGTGCCCTCGACGGCCTGTCGTTCCGCCCAGTCAATGAACTGACGTAGCGTGTGGCCGCCGGCTTCGGCGAAGGCGCGCGCTTGATCGAGGACAAAGCGGAGGCGCTGCCAGCGCTCACGCGGCCGACGCTGGGCGAAGGCCAGCTCGAACAGGCGCCGTTCGCGGATGACGGACTCGACGACGCCGCTGGTCGTCTCCCACCAGCGGCGCTGATGGAACGTGCGCAGCGACGCGAGCGCGCTAACGACGGGATCGCCTTCGGCCAAGCCTCCGGGAGGGTCGCGGCGGTAGTCCCAGCGGCCGCCAGCCTGGTGGTAGCGAAGGAGCTCGTCGTCAGCGCAGCCGAACGCGGGCGACCGCAGCGAAGCGATCAGCGCGACCTCGTCGGTCGGATCGTCGATAGCGCGCAGGATCGAGAGGAGATCGCGCACCTCCTGCGTGTCGTACACCAGCGAGCGGCTCTCGACGCGGTAGGGGACGCCGCCGTCTTCGAGCGCCTGCTCGATCGCCGGCAGCGCGGTGCGGGCCGGCATGAGGAGCGCGATATCCTTGTATTCCGCGTCGCGCTGCTCGCCGTCATCGACGATCTGCCAGCGCTCCTCCTTCACGAGCTGGATCAGCCGCGCGATCTCGCGCGCCTCGTTTCTCCGGACCGTGGCGAGCTCGCCGTCCTTGGGTCCGCCGAGCAGCCGGACGCTGAGATCGCGACCAGCGGGTCGCGACGGCTCGAGGGCGACGTAGGCTACCTGGCCGTCTGCAGGCTCATCGCCCAGCAGCTCGGCGAAGACGCGGTTCAACCAGTCGATGACCGGCGCGACCGAGCGGAAGTTCTGCGTGAGCCGTACCAAGCCATCCTCGAACTTTTCCTGCGCGCGCTGATAGAGATCGATGTCGGCGCGCCGAAAGCGGTAGATAGACTGCTTCGGATCGCCGACGAAGAAGAGCCGGCCGTCGTCGATCGGCGCGTCGTGCCAGCTCGTGGCCGCGGGACCATCCGATGCGATGAGCGCGGCGATCTCGGTCTGGAGCGGATCGGTGTCCTGGAACTCGTCGATGAGCAGGTGGGTGAAGCGCTCGCGGACGGCGCGGCGGACGCCATCGTCCTTGCGCAGCAGATCGCGCGCCTGCACCAGCAGGTCGTGGAACTCCAGACGCCCCTGACGCCGGCGCTCGCCCGCGTAGTCAAGAATGAAGCGTTGCAGCGCGGACAAGAGTGGCGGCAGCACGGCCGCGCTGGCGTCGCGCAACATCTCCTTGCGGATCGTCTCGGTGGCGCCCAGCCATTCGCGGATGTCCTTCGGCGCAACTGCGTGCCAGTTCTCCTGCCGTCCCATGCGAAAGCTGACGGCTCGTTCGGCGAGGACACGCAGGCGGTCGATGTCCGTTTCGGCCGCGGCGAGACGCCCGTGGTGCAGCTCAAGCCGTTCGAGATGTCTGTAAAGCGGATCGCTGTGGTCGGTGCAGGAGGGCATATAGCCGCAGGCGCGCTCGATGCGCGCGGCGATCAGGCTGATATCGACCGGCGCCAGCGGCGCCGGCTCGATCGCGATGTCCTCCAGGCGGTCCCAGTGTTCGTGGAACTGCAGCGCGGCGTCGCGCAGGTCGTTCGCCTGTAGGCCGAGGACGAAGGCGCGCAGCAGTACGTCTTCCAGGGCCTGGTCGTCCAGGAGCTGGTCGAAGAAGTCACGCCAGCGCTCCTCGAAGGCGATGGACGAACGGATCTCGTCTTGCACTTCGACGAGCGGTGGCAGGCCGGCCTCGAGCGGGTGATCGGTGAGGATGCGCTGGGCGAAGGCGTGTAGCGTTTCGATCGCGGCGGCGTCGAGCTGGGCGATCGCGGCCTGGCAGCGCTCGCGGCGTTCTGCGTCGAGCGAGGCGTCCCGCGCAGCTTCCTCGAGGCGCAGGCGCACGCGGTCGCGCAGCTCGGCGGCGGCCGCTTCGGTGAACGTGATGGCGGCGATGTTGCGCAGCTCGGCGCGGCCGGACGCGACGAGCGCGATCAGCCGCTCGATCAGCTCGCGCGTCTTGCCCGTGCCTGCGCCGGCCTCGACGAAGAGCGTCGACCCGAGATCGTCCTGGATGCGCGCGCGCGCGGCTTGGTCGCTGGTCACCGTGGCCGTTGTCATGCGTCGCCCTCAGCGAGATCGACGTACTCGCGCAGCTCGACGGCGCCGCGCTTCCGCTCCCAGACGCGCTCGCGATCGCCGGGGCAGGCGCGGTTGTAGGCGCAGAATGTGCAGTTCTCCCAGCCGCCTTCCTTCTTCTTGCCCGGCCGGGCAGGGAAGAGCCCGCGCTCGATGCCACGGCCAATAACGCCCAGCACGTTGTGGAAGCGCTCCATTGTTTGCGCGGCCATGTCGCCGCCGCGCGTCTCGTAGCTAGCTTTTTCGTTGATGAACCAGTAGTAGGCGGACGTCTCGACGGCTCCGTGGCGCTGCGCGGCGGCGAGGGCATAGACCGGGAGCTGTAAGGAGGTGCCGCGCTGCACAACGTCCTTGTTGAGCTCCTTGTATCCGTACGTCGAGCCGCTCTTGTAGTCGAGCACGAGCAGGCGGGAGCCGTCTGGGGCGCGATCGACGCGGTCGATGCGGCCGCGGAAGGCGATCGCGCGGTCGGCGAGTTGGACGGCGACGGGATCTTCGCCGCGCATGCCGAAGGACAGCTCGACCGCCACGGGCACGACGCCGTGTTCGATGCGGAGCTGTTCGTCCGCGTCAAGGAAGCCTTCCAGGTCGCGCCGGATGCGCTCGCGGGCGAGCCGCCAGAGGATCGGCTTGCCGGTCAGCCCGGCTGCTTCGGCCTGCCCGCACAGCTCTTCGCCGATCTGGAAGAGCAACGCGCGTTCGGCTTCGCTCCAGGGCTGGGCCGGGCTCTCGCGCGGCGGCGTCTCAAGGATGAAGCGCTCCAGCGCCTTGTGCAGCAGATTGCCGCGCTCGATGGCGCTGATGCTGAGCGTGTCTTCCGGCGTCGCGGTCTCAGCGATGTGGAGTACGCGGCCGAGGAAGTAGCGCAGCGGGCAGGTCGCCCAGTCTTGCAGCGACGTCGGCGAGACGATGCGGTCCAGCGACGGCGCGAGATCGCCGTTCGGTCCGACGAGGCCATCCCAGCGGCTGAGCTGCTCGCCCTGACGCTCGCGGCCGGCAAGCAGCCCCGCTTGGAGCGCAGACTCGTGCGCGACGAGATAGTGCTCGACCACGGGCGTGGAGCGCGGCCAGCGGAGCAGGCTGCGCAGGTCATACTCCTGAGGCGACGCCGGCTCGTGGCCGTTGGACAATGCCGCCTCAAACGACGGGACGGCGGTGAACCACGGCCAGCTCGCCGGCTTGTCCAGCTCAGCGCTGAAGACGCGCCGTCCTTCTAGTTGCGACGCCGTCTCGAGCAGCCACGGCGCGGGCAGCCTGCCGCGCTGTCCGCGTAGATCGGCTCGAGGGTAGATCAAGACGCGTTCCGGCGCGCACGCCAGCGCTGCAAGATACGCGCGCCGGTCTTCCGGCCCGCCGCGCGCGCGCAGCGGCACATCGTCGCCGCCGGCGGAGCGCTCGCGGTCGGGGAGGAGGGGATCGTCACGACGCCGAGGCGGCAGCGCGCCTTCCGCCATGCCGACGAGGATGACGAGATCGAAGTCGGTGCCGGCGGCGTCGCCGATGCGGCCGACGAAGACGCCCTGGCCGAAGCGACCGACGCGCTTCGCGGGCCGCTCCAGCTCGCGCTCGAGCGCGCGCCGGAAGGTCGCTTCGTTCGTCTCGACGCGCACTTCGTCCAGGCCGGCCAGCGCGTCAAGCGCTTCCTCCACCGCGCGATGCGCCTCGATCTCTTCGTCCGGCCAGTCGTTGCGGTGACCCTCGCCGCCCAGGTAGCGCGTGAGCAGCGTTCTACCCCAGGAGGCGAAGTCGGTCCAGGAAGCGCGCGATCGCGCATCGACGTGCTGGATGAGCTCACCGACGAAAGCGGAGAGGCGCGCGACGTGGTCGATATCGCCTTCGATACGTGCCAGACGGCCCGCGTGCGAGTCGTCGCTGCTCTGGACGTAGTCGCGCTCGTCGGCGAGCGTACGCGCGTAGCGCGCGAGGCGCTCGCGCCACTGTGTTCGGCCGCGCACCACTCCGGCCGCGCGCGAGATGGTGTCCCAGCGGTGCGCGGGCAGCGGCCGGCCGTTCGCCTGCTCCAGCACGGGCGCGGCGCTCAGCCAGTCCATGACAACGTCGCGGCGGAAGTCTTGCTCACGCAAACGTAGCAGGCCGAGCAGCGTGCGGCCGGAGAGCGTCTGCGCCAGCGTGCGCACAGCCGGCCCGTTGTGGGGCACGCCGGCGGCGGCGAACTGCTCGTGCGCGAGCAGCGCGTACGGTTGGACGAGAGGATAGAGGACCGCGATGCGGTGGAGGGGCACGCCCGCGGCGAGCCGGTCCATGATCAGCCGCAGCGCCGCGCGGATTTCCTCCTCGCCGTCCGTGACCGCGACGATGCTGCTGCCGGCCGGCGGCTCGCCCGGCGAATGCTCATCGGCCGGACCGAGACGGCCCGCCAATGCGGAGGCGAGCTGCCGCGCCGGCGCATCAGCTTCGCTGTCGCCGGTCAGCCCGACGATCGCGTCGAGCCCGTGCGCGCTCGCCAGCGCCTCGACGAGCGTATGCTCCGCGGGTGAGAGACGGCGAGGCAGATAGAGCACGACGTGTCCCACGTCGCGCAGGGCGGATGCACCGCTCGTTACGGCGTGCGCGGCTGCTTCCGCGAGGTCTTGCTCGTCGTAGTAGGCGGTGGTGCGCTGCCGAAAGGTGCGGTAGAGCCGCACGACGTGGGCCGCCCGATCGCCGTGCCGCGCGATTGCGTCGAGCGCGGCGTCCGGCGCGTTGCGCAGATCGCGGAACGTCGCATCGAGGCTGCGCTCGGTCGCCGCGTGCTCGACGACGTCTCGGAAGACGCCCGGGTCGTTCGTGAGCACGGCGCGGATCGCCTCCGCGCGGACCGGACTGGTGAGCGGCTTGCGGCCCTGGGCCGCGAGCAGCGGCGCGCCCAGCAGCTCGGCGACGCGGGGGAGCACGTAAAAGCGCACGTTGACCAGCCCGCGTTCGCTGTCCGCTGCGAGCTTGCGCCGGAGCGAGAGGCCGGCGTAGTTCGACGGCACCGCGACGGTGACCGGCGCGAGCGCGTCGTCCCCCTTCGCGCGGTCGATCGCGCCGCGCAAGGCGGCGATGGCGTCTGGTCCGTAAGAGATGAGTTGTAACGAAGACACGCTCGATTACCGCCGTGCCGCTATTTCGCCGGGACCTCCGGGATGCCAAGCTCAGCAAGCTGGTTCGCCAGCTTATCGCCCTGGTGCACGCGAAAGTGGATCGCTGTCATGCCGACGCCGCGCGCCGCTTCGACGTTGCGGTCGAGGTCGTCGATGAAGACGCACTCTTCGACGGGCAGACCGAGGCGCTCGGCGGCGAGCCGGTAGATGCGCTCGTCCGGCTTGGCCAGGCCCACCGCCGCGGACGAGATGACGTCGTCGAACAGGTGGCGCATCTTGAGCGTCTGCTCGATGCGCTCTTCCAACGTGGAGTCGGCGTTGCTCAGGATCGAGATGCGGTAGGGCGGTCGGAGCGCCTTGATCAGTGCGATGTTCTCTTCAATCAGGCCCCAGGACCGGCGCCACTCCTCGTGCAGATAGGGCAGTTTCTTGGCCGCCGCGTCTTCGAGGCGCTGGTGGGCGGCCTCGCGCCAGGCTTCTATATCGCCCTGGCCCAGCTCGACGGCGCGCCAGTCGTCCGCGTCGTAAAGCGTTCGGAGCAGCGTATTGCGTTCGAGCTCGTAGCGCGTCTCGATGTCGCGCGCGACGTCCCAGCGCATGTTGGTGATGACGCCGCCGAAGTCGAAGATCAGTCCCCGGATAGCCACGAGCGGTCTCGCCTCCAGTCCGCCCTATGGTAGCGGGCAGGGACAGGATCGGACAAAGGCGGCAGTCCGTCCGCGGCTGGAGCCCGCCGCTGTGGTACAGTAGTCGCGCCATCGAGTCTGAGGAGGGATGTTATGTCGCAGTACAGCGAGCTGCTCTACGAGGTCTCCGACCACATCGCCACCATAACCCTCAACCGGCCCGACCGGCTGAACGCCATCAGCGGGCCCATGCTGGAGTCGTTCAGTCGCGCGTTCCGCGATTCGGACGCCGACAACGACGTGCGCGTCATCGTGCTAACGGGCGCTGGCCGCGGCTTCTGCGCCGGCCTCGACCTGAAGGACCTCACTGCGGGGACGGGCATCGGCAGTAACGGCGCTGTCGCGCAGTCGAAGTTCGATCTGGCGAACAGCCCGCCGGTAGTGCTGCACACGACGGACAAGCCGGTGATCTGCGCCCTGAACGGCCCGGCCGCCGGCTACGGCATGGACCTCGCGCTCGGCTGCGATATCCGCATCGCGTCGACGGAGGCGAAGCTGGCGGCGGTCTTCGCGAAGCGAGGCGTGCTGCCCGAAAGCGGCGGCACATGGCTGCTGCCGCGGCTGCTCGGCTGGGCGAAGGCGGCCGAAGTGTGCTTCCGCGGCCAGGTGCTGGGCGCGCAGGAGTCGCTCGAGCTGGGGCTGGTGAACAAGGTCGTCGAGCCGGGCGCGTTGATGTCGACCGCGCGCGAGTGGGCGGCGGAGATCGCGTCGAACGCGCCGCTCGCGATCCAGGCGACGAAGCGCATGATGCGCCTGGGGCTGGAGGAGTCGTTCGAAGCGAACGTGCACCACGTGTTCCTGCAGCTCCTGCCGCTCTTCCGCACTGAAGACTTCCGCGAGGGCGTGCAGGCGTTCATGGAGAAGCGCGCGCCGCAGTTCCAGGGGCGCTAGCGCGTCGACGCAGTCATGCGTCGGATGGTGCTGCACGAAGCGGGCCCCGTAGAAGGCCGCCGGCTCATCGAGGACGAGGCACCGACTCCGCAACCCGGCGCTGGCCAGGTGCTGTTGCGCGTGCTGGCCTGTGCGGTCTGTCGCACGGACCTGCACATCGTGGAGGGCGAGCTCTCGACGCCGTTGCCACGCGTACCTGGCCATCAAGCTGTCGGCGTGGTCGAGGCGCTTGGGCCGGGCGTGGCCGGCGTCTCGAT
>JBIOYF010000258.1:0-2789 GCA_044870035.1 Dehalococcoidia bacterium | reverse complement strand
CTTGCTGCGAACTGATACCGGCGCAGTTGACAGCCCAGCGAGGCGGACAGTACCGTACCTCTGCCGTGCGCGACATGAAGGGCGCCCGACTCACACTACTCGCCGTCTTCGCGTCCGCGGCCCTGCTGCTCACCGGCGCACTGCTCGGCTCCGGCGGCCGGCCTGCTTCCGCCAACCCGATCGACGGGATCACCGCGCTCTCCGCAGGCGGAAATCATACCTGCGCGATCAACTACGCAGGCGCAGCTCTCTGCTGGGGCGACAATCATTACGGCCAGCTGGGCGACGGCACGACGACCGATCGTCCTAACCCGGTCTTCGTCAGCGGCCTCTCGAGCGGAGTGATCGCCATCGCCGCCGGCGACAATCACACCTGCGCGCTGGTGGACCCCGCTGAGCTCAGCGGGACCCACCCCCCGGGTGCAACCAGCGGAACATCGAGTTACGCGGTCAAGTGCTGGGGCTACAACCGCTACGGCCAGCTGGGCAACGCGCAGAACCTGCGCAACAGCATCGCGCCGAACCCGCTGCCGCTCGATGTGATCGATCTCAGTAGCGGTGTGGTCGCCATCACTGCGGGCGCGGCCCACACCTGCGCGCTACTCGATGCGGGCGGCGTCAAGTGCTGGGGCTGGGACCGGCGCGGCCAGCTCGGTGATGGCCCCGGTTGCCCGGACTACACCTGCGTGACGCCGCGAGACGTTGTCGATCTGACGAGCGGCGTCGCCGCCGTCGATGCGGGGAACTACCATACGTGCGCTGTCCTGGAGGCCGGCACTGTGAAATGCTGGGGCCAGAACGACTTCAGCCAGCTCGGCGCGGCGACCGGCTCGCCGTGCGTGCAGGAAACGAAGGAGCCGCTCGCCTGCGCGCAGTCGCCCGTCGATGTCTCCGACCTGACCAACGTGCTGGCCGTTGCCGGCGGCGGCTACGACGACGGCACGATCGAGAGCGCGCACACCTGCGCGCTGATCCTTGGCGGCACGCTGCAGTGCTGGGGCAACAACAGCTCCGGCCAGCTCGGCGACGGCCAGGCCTGCGGCACGGTCTGTCAGTCGCCGGTAGGCGTGTCGGACGTGCTCGCCGGAGCCGTCGCGATCGCGGCCGGCGGGCGCCACACCTGCGCGATCGAGGTTGCCGGCGCGGTGGAGTGTTGGGGCGAGAACGAGCGCGGCCAGCTCGGTGACGGCGATCTCCCGTTCGACCGGCTCACACCGACGGATGTCTGCGCGGCTCCGGGCTGCAGCCAACTGCTCGGCGTCGATGCCATCTCCACAGGGCTGAACCACAGCTGTGGCTTGACGGAGACCGGCCTCCTGTGCTGGGGTAGTGACGACCGCGGCCAGCTGGGCGGCAACTGCGCGGTGTCCTGCGACACGCCCGTCAACGTGTTGGTCGGCAAGGGCGACCTGCCGGACCTCGTTGTGGAATCGATGCGCGTCGAGCTGGAGACCGGCGGCAGCTGCGCCTTCACGTCGACCACGCTAGGCGTTCGCGTGACGTTCCGTAATATCGGGACGGCCGACGCCGGTCCGTTCGTCGTCGATGTCGACGGCGCGCAGCAGACGGTGGCTGGCCTCGCGGCCGGCGCGTCCGCCAGCCTCTGGTTCGCGGGCCATCCCTTCCCCGCCGCGAGCACGGTCATCCTCGATGCGACGCACCTGATCGCCGAGAGCGATGAGGCGAACAATACGCACACGAAATCGCCGCCCGTACCAACGCTGCCGCCCACTTGCACGGCGACGCCCAGCCCGACCTCGCCGCCGCCAACGTTCACGCCGACCGCTACGCCCACCGTGACCCCACGCCCGCCTACGCCCACGAGCACGCCAACGCCCGCGCCGCTGGCCGGGGACGTGAACTGCGACGGCTCGATCAGCAGCGTCGACGCGGCGCTCGTCCTCCAGAGCGCGGCCGGCCTGCTCACGTCGTCGCTCCCGTGTCCGGCCGGCGGCGATGTGAACCACGACGGCCGCATCAATTCCATCGACGCGGCGCTGATCCTGCAGTACGTGGCGGGCCTGCTCGGCACGCTGTAGTTGTTCGTTGTTCGTTGCTGGTACGGGCTCCAGCCAGGCTCCAGCCTCCAGCCTCTAGCCTCCAGCCTCCAGCTCCGCCGCCAGCGGCGCGATGTCCAGCTCCGGCTCGCCCAGCCGGCGCAGCAGCTGCGGCGCGTTGTAGCGCTGTCCGTGCGACCACAACTCGCGCAGCGCGGCGCCCGCCTCCGCTTCGATGAACCACGCCTCGCCCCAGCGCCGCTCGAAATGACGCCGCACCTGTGCGTCGAAGATCCAGGCGCGCAGATAGCACGCGCAGTAGAAGCCGCCGTCCAGGTCGCTCAGGTAATCTTCGGGGCTGTGCCGCACGCCGACGTGCGCGGTCAGGATGTCCGCGTAGCGCTTGCCCATCGCGGCCACGTCGCCGTTCGTGTGCAGCTCCAGCTCGTAGAGCAGCTTCGCGCCGTAGCGACGCAGGAAGTAGAGCTTGTGCAGCCGTGCGAAGGCGAGGTACTCCGCAGCGTCCTCCAGATCGAGGTAGCGGCGCAGCCACGCCTCGTTGTAGAGCAGGTGCTCCAGCACGAAGGCGAAGCCCTCGGTGACCGAGTTGTCGCCCAGCCCGCGGAAGGCATGCGGCCCCTCGCCGGCAACGTGCGCGAAGTGCTGCGCGTGGCCGGCCTCGTGGAAGAGCGCGCGGAAGTCATCGTGACCGCCGTGCGGGCTGATCACCAGGTAGATGTCGCCCGGGATATCGATCGGCGCGCAGAACGCGCGCGGCGACTTCTTCGGCCG
>JBIOYF010000257.1:0-6633 GCA_044870035.1 Dehalococcoidia bacterium | reverse complement strand
TAGACGTCGAAGTCGTCGTTCTTGCTCCCGACGCCGCCCGGGCAGCTGATCGTGATGTTCATCGTCGCGCGGCCGGTCGTGTTGATCCCCGGCGGTACGGTGCCCTTGTAGGTGCCCGGCTGCGATTCTGTCAGAAAGCCGGAGGAGATGACGACGCCGTTCTGGCTGATTGACCAGCTACCGGAGCCGCCGGTGCAGGCGCCCGACTGGCTGAAGCCGGCGCCTCTGGCCCGCGAGATGGCGGGAGTGCCGTCACCGGCTCTAAAGGGCGTGTCGATGGTGACGCCGGGCGGAGGCGGGACCGACGGCAGGAGCTTGATGTCCTGCCCGACAAGGTCGCTGCCACCTTCCGGCATGAAGAGCGCGCCGATGGTACGCGGGCCCAGCGATGTTTGCCCGCTGGGCGGGAAGGCCGTGACGAAGTAGTTGCCGTTGCCGCGCAGGCCCGTGAACGAGTAGCCGCCGTTCTGGTTCGTCCTGGTGTTCTGGCAGGGCGAGCCGGGATCGGCGGCGAAGCAGGCCTGGACCTGCGCTCCTTCCAGCAGCACGTCGGAGCCGGACTTGTTGCTGATCACCTGACCGGAGATGCTGCCGCCCGTGGGGGCGGTGCCGTTGCGCACCTCGAAGATGTAGCGGCCCGCGATCGCGGAGTTGCGGCTGTTGTTCACCAGACCGATGGGGTTCGAGTTGAGGAGTGCGCCGTTCACGGCGGACCCCAGTAGCTCCAGCGAAGCCGTCGAGCCGTTCGAGTAGCCGGCGCGGGCCGAGCTGCCGCCAAGCCCGTTGATACCACCGCTGTAGTCGCCGGCCTCCCACTGGATCGAGTTGTAGTTGAACATCATGTCGAAGTCGCCCGGCGTCCGGTCCGCCCGCTCGACGAGCAGGAGCTGGAAGGTGTTCCGCTTGTCGGAATGCTCGCTGAAGTAGCCGACGCCGTTCCAGTTCACGCAAAACGCGGCGTGGCCGGCGAAGACGTCCCTGCCATAGCTCACCGTTCCTGATTCGGCCGCCCGTGTGTCGACGTCAGCAAAGAACGGCGCGATGATCACCTGTGCCGTCGTGACGAGATTGAAGGGCGTGTACGTGGAGAGTGGCTGGTCCAACGTGACGTTGCCGTTGTTGTTGACGAAGAGCGTGGTGTACGTCTGGCCGAAGAAGTTGATGGGGAAACCGATCGGTATGGCCGCGCTGGACCCGTCGTCGTTGCGCGGCAGCGAGTCGTTGGTGCAGGCCGCGAGTCCTTTCATCGCCCCGCCTCCGGCGAGGCCTTTCGGGACGCTCCAGCCGGCACCGACCACGACGACCAGGGCGATGAATGAGAGCAGAACAGAAATGACGTGTAGCCGCTTCATGGGAAGGCCTCCTCAGCGCGAGTAGGAGCAGCCCCGGCTACTTGGCAGCCGAGGCTACTCTCGCATCGATGGTCGGCAAAAAGGGGCAGGATCTTGCTGCGGAGAGTCCCTAAACCCGCGGTCGAGCCAGGACGAAGAGCAGCGTTGAGTCTAAGTCCTGTACTCCTCCAGATAGAACGATCAGGTCGAGCCGGTTGTCCCTGGCCGTCGGCACCACGAGCGGACTCGCCTCGATGATGTCGTATTCCCGCGAGCCGGTCGCCTGCGAAAGCCCGCTCAGCGGCAAGTACGTTGTGTCCAGATCGATGAAGCCCGAGCGTACGATGCCCTGCTCGATCGCGTAGAGCGCACCGCGTCGCGTCGCGTCATCCAGCACAGCGATGCTGATCGTCATGCGTTCGCCCTGCGCCCCGGTCTCGATTCGCGGCTGCTCACGCTCTCGACTGAAGAGCGCATCACTGAGCGCGGGGTAGCCTTTTATGTCTCCTAGTTCGACGGCCGCATCCCACCCGTCGAGCAGCTGCTCCTGCACCCGCTTCGAGCTGACGCCGAAGACCGCGCGCTGGCGCGGCGACTGCCAGCGAACGTAGTCCGGATCGAGCTGCTGATCGCGGATGACGGCGTCGAGAACGTCACGCTCGTTAGCTTCGAAGTACGAGACCGACTCCTTGAGCAGTCTCTTGGTCTCCTCCAGGGCGTCCGGATTCGCGTTTGCCCCATCTCGAAAGGCGACGAGCACGGTCGCGAGGGCCGGTTCGCCGGTCCGATCGCGGACGCCCTTCGATACGTGGCTGAGCACGCGGTACGCCTCGTCGTCGCGCAGGCCGAAAGCGATCTGGGGCGGCAGCAGCGCCGCGTCAATGTCGCCGCGCTTGAGTGCGTCAGGCAGCGAGTCGCCTGGCATCTCGACGAAGGTCACATCGCCGCCCTGGGCGCTCGCGTTGAGGGAGCCGACCTCATGCAGCAGGTAGCGCAGCTCGAGGGAAGAAACGTTATCGAGTGCGGCAACGCCTATCGATTTACCGTTCAGCGCGGCGAAGTCGCTGGGCGATCCGCTGTCGAAGCTGCCAGCGCCGCAGCCCGCCAGCGAGACGGCGAGCGCGACCGCGATGAGCCAGCTGAGCCTACGGGTGTTCGTCATGCTCCCTTTCACGCCGCCTCCCCGCCTGGCCCCATCTGGCCAGGCGCTGGCCCTATGGTCAAGCGCACTGGCCTGCGGCCCGCTCGTGGTGGCTGATACGGGGGGCTCTCCCTTCGCGTTTTGAGAAGGCCGGGATACGTTCGGGCGGCGCTAGCGCTCGGCGGGTGATTTCGTACTGTGCCCTTCGACGCAAACAATAGCAAGGTGTAGAATGTTAACAGAGGCCCGATTGTGACACTGGACCCTGCAGAAATAGGGAGGGTTGAGGCTACGCCGCGACCGAAAGACTATCATATCGTCCTGGGAGACCAGGCGTGCCCGCGCTGCCAGAAGTTCTTCACGATGAGCTACTGGAGCGGCGAAACGATGGTCCAGGCGCGCTGCCTGAGCTGTGATTTGAAATGGCCGCGACCAGACGTAGTGTAGCGCAAGCGCCGCGGCGCACGGCGCGCGCCTCCAGCCCGACCCGGCCCAGGGCCGTGTCTGAGGACGCGCGCGCCGAGGTCGAGCTCCCCGATTCGGTAGAGCTGTACCTTAACGAAATCGCGCGCTTCAAGCTGCTGACACCTCAGGAAGAGATCGACCTCTTCAAGCGGATCGAAAACGGTCGTGTGCTTAATCAGCTTAGCGAACTGCACATGGCCGAAACGGGCTCCCCTCCGACCAACGAGGAGCTGACGTTCCTGCTCCTGCGTGAGATGGCGCGCGCCCTCCAGCTTTTCCGCGACGCGCCGCGAGCCGTACGCGGCTTCCCACAGAATCGAGACGTGGGCGAAGAGCTGCGCAGCGAGAAGCTGGCCGAGGCGATCCAGCACGCGATCGACCCCAAGATCGACCGCAAGCTCCACCTCCAGTCGAAGCTGAGCCTCGCACGGGTGCACGACCTGATCGTCGCGCTCGCGGTCGGCATACGCATCTACGGCCCGGAGCCGCCGCTGGACCTGGAGCGCGCGCTGAGGCTCGTCGGCCGCGGTTCGACGCCGAAGAACCAGAAGCTGATGATGCACCTGAAGATGCTCACCGCGCCGATCAAGAAGGCGCGCGACGAAGCGGCGCGGGCCGAAGAGCACATGGTCAACGCCAACCTGCGCCTTGTCGTGAGCGTAGCGAAGAAGCACGCCGCGCGCGGCCTGCCGCTGATGGACTTGGTGCAGGAGGGCAACGCCGGCCTGATGCGAGCGGTCGAGAAGTTCGAGTACCGCAAGGGCTATCGCTTCAGCACGTACGCGACGTGGTGGATCCGCCAGGCCGTCGGCCGGGCGATCGCGGACAAGGCACGCACGATCCGGCTACCGATCCACATCAACGAGCTGATCTCGAAGTACACGCAGGCCCGCGAGCGGCTGTTCCAGTACTTCGGCCGCGAGCCGAAGGTGAGCGAGCTGGCGCGCTTCATGGGGATGAGCCAGGAGAAGGTGCGCGAGGCCGCTCGGGCGCTCCGGCAGTCCGTCATCTCGCTCGAGACGCCGGTCGGCGAGGAGGACGAGAGCACGCTGGGCAGCCTGCTCGAGGACCTGCTCTCGCCGTCGCCGGAGGAGGAGGCCACGCGCGAGCTGCTGCGCGCCCGGGTGCGCCAGGCGCTCGACGTGCTGTCGCCGCGCGAACGCAAGGTGATCGAGCTGCGCTTCGGCATCCTGGACGGCCGGGCGCGCACGCTCGACGTTGTCGGCAACGCGCTCGGCGTGACGCGCGAGCGCGCGCGCCAGATCGAAGCGCAGGCGCTGTCCAAGCTGCGCCAGCGCCACCAGCGCCGGCTGTTCGAAGACGAGTAGCGGACGCCCATTCGTCCCAGGGCGAGCGCCGCTCGCCCCTACACTCCGCCCTGCACCGGCCCGGGCCGTTTGATCGTCTGATTCTTTTCGTGTTTTTCAGAAAGAAGCACGTCCTTTTGGATTCAGGAAGCGGTCGTTTTAGCGGGATTTCTTTGATCGTTTTTCGGACCTCTCCCCCTGGCCCCCTTCCTTCGACTCTGCTCAGGACAGGCTCTCGCAGGGAGAGGGGGTACCCACGGTAGTATGTCGGGGCAAAGATAGCAGGTCGGAGCGAAAGCGCGAAGTGTCTTCTGTCAGCTGATACGAATCGGAAACACGATAGGCTGGGCGGGCTTGACAGGGCGATGGGCAATGGTATGCTGAGCGCACCGTATCTGTGCGGGTAGCGGCCTCTGGTAACGGGCAGATACAAGGCCTGCGGGGAGACTTTCTGTGGCGTTTCGCTCGGCTCTGCTGTCCCTGTGCTTCCTGTCCGTGTTGTTCGCCGCCAGTCTGGTCTTCTGGCCGGACGACGAGCCGGCCGCGGCGGCAGGCGGTAATAGCATAGTGTCGCCCGATGCAGCCGACGCTTCCGGGTACACCTCGTTAGCTCTCGACGCTGCTGGTAACCCCGTAGTCAGCTACTGGGACGGCTCCACCGCCGATCTTAAGGTGCTTCACTGCGGCAACATCTATTGCAGCTCAGGCAACAGTATCGCTTCGCCTGATACGGTTGGTAACGTGGGCCGCGACAGCTCGCTAGTGCTGGACGCCTCGGGCAATCCCGTGATCAGCTACCCGGACTTAACAAACCTCGACCTTAAGGTGCTTCACTGCGGCAATCCGAATTGCACGTCGGGCAACACCACGGTTTCGCCTGACGCTGCTGGCGGCTTCTATACCTCAATCGTTCTCGATGGGGGCAACCCTGTTGTTAGCTACATGGACGCGAACGCCGAACTGAAAGTACTCCACTGCGGCGATTCGACCTGCACCTCGGGAAACTCGATCGCCTCACCCGACGCTACAGCTGATGAAGGCGTGGATACATCCCTGGTTCTCGACGCGGCAGGCAACCCTGTTGTTAGCTACATGGACTTGACTAGCCCCGAAGACCTAAAGGTGCTCCACTGTGGAAACCCTACGTGCACGGCTGGCAACAGCATCGCCATGCCCGATCCGGGAGGGCAGCTCGGCTGGAGCTCGTCGATCGCCCTAGACGGAAGCGGTAATCCGGTCGTCACCTACTATGATGCCACTATCCAGACGCTGAAGGTGCTGCGCTGCGGCGACGCCAACTGCACCTCAGGCAACTCCATCGTCTCGCCCGACGCCGCGGGAAACGTGGGCCGGGACACTTCACTTGTCCTGGACGGTTCGGGCAACCCGGTGGTTAGCTACTATGACTACTCTCCCAACTTCGATTTCAAGGTGCTGCAGTGCAACGACGCCGCCTGCATTGGCAACGATGAGAGCATTGCCTCACCAGACACCGATGGAGATGTTGGACTGAATACCTCGCTCGCCCTCGACGCGAGTGGGAACCCCGTCGTAAGCTATGTAGACGCGACGAATGGCAGACTGAAGATACTGCGCTGCGGCGTTGCGACTTGCAGCGGTAAGCCGACCCCGACGCCTACCATACCTGGGGCGCCTACGGCGACGCCAAGTGCAACGCCAGTGCCCGCCAGCAGAGAGAGAGTGAGCGTTGACAGCACCGAGACGCAGGCAAACAACCTCACGCTGTTTCCGCCACAACTGAGCCTGGACGGTCGTTTCGCGGCGTTCGCTTCGGACGCCACTAACCTCGTCTCCGGAGACACGAACTCCTCGCGAGATGTCTTCGTGCGCGATCGACAAGCAGGAATGACGGAACGCGTGAGCCTGAGTACGAGTGGCGCCCAAGGGAACAGCAGCAGCGCCGGTGGGAGCGGGCCCGATGTCAGCGATGACGGGCGGTATGTCGCCTTCCCATCCGGCGCGAGTAACCTCGTCTCCGGTGATACGAACTTCCAGTCAGACATCTTTAGGCGGGACCGGACACTAGGGGTGACCGTGCCCGTCAGCTTCAACACAACAGGCGGTCCGCCTAACGGGAACAGCGATTTTCCTGCGATAAGCGCCGACGGCCGCTACGTTGCTTTCTCTTCCTTTGCGAGCGACATCGTGAGTGGTGACACAAACGGAGTTGCGGACACCTTCATGCGAGATCTCTTGCTGAACGTCACTTACCTGATCAGCGCCAACAGCACGGGCGCTATCGGCAACGCGGAGAGCTTCTTCGCTCCCAGTATCAGCGACGACGGCCGGTTCGTAGCGTTCCGTTCCCAGGCAAGCAATTTGGTTTCCGGCGACACGAATGGGGCCGTCGACGTGTTCGTGCGCGATA
>JBIOYF010000256.1:0-2198 GCA_044870035.1 Dehalococcoidia bacterium | reverse complement strand
TCCAGCCATTCGCGTGCGCGCCCCTCACGCTGACGCTCCGCCACGGCGAACAGCACCGGACAGCGCACCGACGGCGCCAGCTCCGACGGCTTCTGGTCCCAGAGCGCGCGCACGACCTGCATGTGGTTCTCGCGGCGCATGCGCGGACGGATCGTGCCATCGTCGCCCACGTCGAAATTACCCAGCAGCGCCGCCTCGACTTCTTCGCTCCAAATGGCGCCCAGCTCCCACTTCTTCGCCCCCTCGATGAGCTGCTGCGGGGTCAGGTGCGTCAGCACCGGCGGCGCCAGCTCCTGCTCGGCGCGCTCCCACGTCATGCCCGGGCGCGCCGACATCTCCATGAAGCCGCCGTCTACCAGCACCAGGGCCGCGACCGCGTCCGGGCGCGTCGCGGCGTACTCCAGTGCGACGTTGCCGCCCCAAGAGTGGCCGGCGATCACCGGCCGGACCAGTCCCAGCTCCTCGATGAACACCGCGAGATCTCCGGCGACGCTGGCGAAGTCGTAGCCGGAGTCCGGCTTGTCCGTCTCGCCGTGGCCGCGCTGGTCCAGCGCGTAGACGCGGAAGCGCTCGCCTAAGCGCGGGCCGACCGTGACCCAGATCTTCGCGTTCGACGCGACGCCGTGCAGCAGCACGACGGCCCGTGCGTTCTCGTTGGCCTCTCCGTACGCTCGATAGTGAAAGCGCAGCCCGCGCAGCGTGACGAACGTATCGAGCGCGGGGTCGTGCATCGAGCGGCTAGCCCAGGTGCTTGCGGTAGAACGCGAGCGTGCGCTCCCATGTCTGCTTCGACGGGTCTGGCTTGTGGACCTCAGGGCGCGTGTCGTTGAAGAAGCCATGCTCGGTACCTGGGTAGACGTGGAACTCGACATCCTTGCCGAGCGACTTGAGCTTCATCTCCAGGTCGCGCGCTGCCGCCGGCGAAGCCCACGCGTCGTTCTCCGCGTAGTGGCCGAGGACCGCCGCCTGGACTTTCGAAAAGTCCGGCTGCACGCCCGGCAGCACGCCGTAGTAGATCACGCACGCGCCGATCTGCGGCTTGAGCGTCGCCAGGTAGAGCGACAGCCCGCCGCCCATGCACCAGCCGACGCAGCCCACGCTGTCGCCCGTCGTCGCGTCCGAGCCGGCGAGGTAATCGACAGCGCCGGTCAGGTCTTTCGCCGCCTCTTCGATCTTCATCGCCATCATCAGCTTGCCAGCCTCGTCCGGCTCTTTCGCCACCTGACCGTTATAGAGGTCAGGCGCCAGCGCGACGAAGCCTTCGCCGGCGAAACGGTCCGCGATGCCCTTGATGTTGTCGTTCAGGCCCCACCACTCCTGGATGACGACCACGCCCGGCCCTTTGCCGGATGCCGGCTTGGCCAGGTAGCCGTGGCCCTCGTGGCCGTTGCTGGGGAACGTCACCATTTCGCCTGCCATGGAGCACCTCCGTGTGAAGATCGAACGGGGAATCGCTGCCCACTATACGACGCGCCGCTAGCCCTTCGCCAGCAACGTCTCCGGGTCGTAGACCTGTCCGTCGTGCACCACTCGCTCGATGTCGCGCAGGGCGCGTACGTCATCGAGCGGGTTGCGACGCAAGAGCAGCAGGTCGGCGCGCTTGCCAGTCGCGACGACGCCCAGGTCGTCGCGCCGGAGCGCCTCGGCCGCGCGCGAGGTCGCCGACAGCAGCACATCCATGTTCGACAAGCCGGCACTCGAGAGGAACTCCAGCTCGTGGTGCAGCGAGAAGCCCGGCACCAAGCTGCGGACCGCCCCCGTGTCCGTACCCGCGACGATACGCCCGCCGGCCTCGTGCACGCGCGCGACCAGCTCCTGGAGCTTCGTCCGCGCTCGCCGGGCCCGCTCGTGATATTCCGGCGGTACCTGGACCGCCTGGCGCTGGCGCGTCGCTTCGAGCCAGCGCTCGGCGACCGTCGGAGTGTACTTCAGCTCGTCTTCGGACGGCTCGTCGCCCGCGCCGGGCACGACGGTCAGCGTCGGGCAGAGCGACACGTCCTTCCGCACCAGCAGGTCGATCCAGCGGCGCGCCCGCTCCGAGTTGAGGTCGGCCTTCGTCCAACCCTCGTTTACCTTCGACCAGAAGGCGGGCGACATCATCGTCTCGCCCGGCGCGGTGCGCATGTCGTCCGGGCAGAGATCGTTATAGGGCGTAAGCAGCGCGTGCTCCAGGCCGTTGATGCCCGCCTCCATCGCCT
>JBIOYF010000255.1:0-2588 GCA_044870035.1 Dehalococcoidia bacterium | reverse complement strand
AACGAACGGGCCTAGCCCGGCCCCGGCGTTTCGTCTCCGGAATCGATCGAGAAGTTGCGGTCCTGCACGTCCTGGCCGAGCACGATCAGTACGTCGGCGTTCGCCACGGTAGCGAGCGTGCGGTCGCCGGTGGTTGCCGGGCGCACCTGCGCGATGGGGACGCCCAGCAGGTTCGCCAGGCGCTGCGCCGTCGAGTTCTTTCCCGTGAAGTCGATGATCTCCGTCAGCGGACGCAGCGTGCCGTCCGACCCGTTCGTGGCGCTCACCGAATCGGACGAGAAGCCGAAGTCCGTGAGGTAGGACGCCACCTCCGTCGCCAGGCCGTCGGTACCAGAGCCGTTCTGCACTTCGACCACGGCCATGGTCTCCGCGACGGGCTGGCCGCTGAACAGCGCCGACACGATCTGCTGCACGATCTTCTTGTCGATCAGCAGGACGGCCGCGCCGTCGGCCGTCGTGTAGGGCACCGTCGCCGGCCCGAGCGAGAGCGCGGCGATGTCCGTCGGCTCGATCTGCGCCGCGAGCGATGCGAACCCCGGCGCCTGGATGTCGTTGATGTCGGTCTCGATGGCGCCCTTGTAGCGACGCCACTGGCTCATCAGACTATCGACGCTCACCAGACGCCGCTCGAGCGCCTTGTCGATCGCAGCGAAGATCACCTGCTGCTGCCGCTGGATGCGGTCGAGATCGCTGGAATCGAACCGCGTCCGCGAGTAGTCAAGCGCCATCTGACCGTCCATGTGGGTGAGACCAATCTCGAAGTGCAGCGGATAGTAGTCGCCCGGCAGCTCGGTCTGCGAGTAGTAGGGATCGTCCACCTCCTCTTCGACGTAGACGTCTATCCCACCCAGATCGTCGATGATCTTCACGAAGCCCTGGAAGTCGATCACTACGTAGTGATCGATCGGCACGCCCAGGTTATGTTCGATAACGCGCTTGACCAGACCAGCGCCTCCGCCTGGATAGTCTTGCGTCGCCCCTGCCGCGTAGGCCGTGTTGATGCGCTGCTCGTAGTAGCTGCTGCCTGTTTTCGTCGGGATCTCCACCCAGAGATCTCGCGGGATGCCCAGAATGCCCGCCGACTTCGTCTTCTTGTCGATCGTCAGGACGAACATCGTGTCGGTCCGCGTCGGGATGTTGCCCTCTCGCGGCCGCCGGTCCAGCCCCATTATCAGGATGTTGATCGTACCTTCATCGTCGCCGCTGGTGTCGACGCCCGGGATGTTGGGCAAGCCGGCGATGCCCTGCCCGGGGAAGAAGAGGTCGTCGATCCGTGAGACGATGATCAGCGCCAGCCAGGCCGCCGCGGCGATGAGCACGAGCCCGACGAACGCGACGAGGAGGCGTTGGCGGAGCGGGTGGGCCGGGAGGTATGGGACTTCGGGCTGGGACACGTCAGCGTTGAACGTAGCCAACGCCTATCTCAGAGTCAAGAAAGCCGTGCCCCAGTTGGCAAATCGATACCTCATGTGGTTATTCCTATGATCTAATGCTCCATATTGTGTCACCGCGGGCATTGCTGTATGCTTGCGGAAAGGCCGAAGGGAGGCGCGCCCATGGCTTCGCCGTACTACCCCGCGCAACAGCAGCCGGAACGCCCCTGGATGGGGCTGGCGCTGCTGCTTTCGGTCCCGCTGCTCTCGCTCATCCTTATCCGCATGCTCTGGTCGGGTTCCAGCTTTTGGTTCCTCCTGATCGGCATCGTGTTCCTGGGAGTGGCCGCGTGGCTGTTCCTGGCCCGGCGCAACGACCAGTACGGTCCGACCACGCTCGCCGACGAACCGAACCGGCTGCCGCTCGCGCTGATGGGCATCGGCATGGTGTTCGTCATCCTGCTCATGCTGCCGAACTTCTCCGGCGGCGCCTCGAGCGCCGTGCCCGCGCAGCGATTGCAGAACCAGTCCCAAGTTACGCCTCTGCGCGCTGCCGCCGTTATCCGGCCGACCGCCGTCCGCGTGCAACCCACGGCCGCAAGCCGGTCGAACAGTCAGACGAGCGCCCAGGACGACAGCCGGAGCCAGGTCCAGCTGCAGGAGCCGCCGGCCGCCAGCGAGCCGGAAACGACTACCGACGACACGGCGTCACCGCCGGAGGGTAGCCAGACGTACGTGGTTCAGGACGGCGACACGCTGTGGGATATCGCTTCGCAATTCGGCGTGACGGTCGATGCGATCGTCGCCGCCAACGACCTCAATGACCCGGGCGACATTCAGATCGACGACGAACTGATCATTCCGCCCGCTTCGGAAGACGAGACCGCGGACGACAGCGGCGCCACTGCCGACGAGGCGCCCACCCCCGAGGCGGCGCAGTAGCTTACAGCCGGCCGGCGAAGTCCGCAATCGTTTGGGCCAGCTCGGCCGGGCGCTGGAGCGGTATGTCGTGGATCGTGTCGGCGAACCAGACCACCTGACAGTCGGCCAGACGCTCTTGTAGCAGAGCGACCGCCTCGCGCTTCATGTCCAGCCATTCGCGTGCGCGCCCCTCACGCTGACGCTCCGCCACGGCGAACAGCACCGGACAGCGCACCGACGGCGCCAGCTCCGACGGCTTCTGGTCCCAGAGCGCGCGCACGACCTGCATGTGGT
>JBIOYF010000254.1:0-6849 GCA_044870035.1 Dehalococcoidia bacterium | reverse complement strand
AGCACGCCGATCTGCGCCGGACCGATCGCCGCACCTTGGCGTAACACGGTTGTCCCGCGGCGGACGTCCTCGGCGGCGGCGCGGACGTTCGCCCCGGGCGCCGCGGCTTTGAGCACCGCCACCTCGGACGTGCCTTTGGCAAACGAGCCGGCGCTCCGGCCCTGCGGCTCGTCCGTCTCCTCGAACGGGACGATGGCGTCGGCGCCGCGGGGGATGGGCGCGCCCGTCATGATGCGCAGCGCCGTGCCCGGCGTCACCTCGCCGTCGAAGATGTAGCCGGCGGCCAGCTCGCCGACAACGCGCAGGCGCACCGGATGCGCCTCGCTCGCGCCCGCCGTATCGGCGGCGCGCACGGCGTAGCCGTCCATCGCCGTGTTCGCGAGCGGGGGGATGTCGAACGTGGCTGTGACGTCTTCGGCGAGCACCTGGCCGAGCGCGTCGAGGACCGGCTTCTCTTCGGGCTCGAGCCGGCTAAAGAACGCGAGGATGCGCTCGCGCGCTTCCTCGACAGAGATCATCGACTGGGAGATCATCACTAGAACCTAGAACCCAGAACCGCTCACGGCCAATCAATTATGAGACCCGGTCAACACGACCGTCGCGTAGCTCTTGGTTCTGGGTTCTCGCTTACCCGAGCTTTACGGCCAGACACGTCGTGGTGCGCTGAACGCCGTCCACGCGCTGGATGCCGTCGGTGATGCAGTTGCCCAGCCGGTCGAGATCGTCCGCCTCGAGCTGGACGATCACGTCGTACGGGCCGGTGACGGTGTCGACGGAGGTGACGCGCGCGTCGCGGTGGGATAGTTTGGTGACCGCCTCGCCGACGCCCTTCGCCCTGCCGACTTCAGCTTCGATGAGCACGTAACCGCGCACGCTCATGGCGGGATGCCTCCTTAGGGTTTGAGTTGTGTGGTGGGATGGTAGCGCGCCGGGTTCGGGCGGCTCAAGGCAGGGCGCCGGCTGAACGTCAGACGGATGAGACAATATGCCCGAGTTAGGCGGCTTTGCTATCCAGAGTGGTTCCGCGACGGAGCATCTCTTCCAACGCTTGCGCGTCCATGGGGCGGGCGCAGAAGAAGCCTTGGAACTCGTCGCAGTCGCGTGCCGAGAGATAGCTGAGCTGTTGGTCGGTCTCGACGCCCTCGGCGACCACGTTCAGGTTCAGGCTGTGTCCGAGCCGGATGATGTTGAGGACGATCTCCGCGTCTGCGGGATCGGCCTCCAGGTCGTGCACGAAAGACTGGTCGATCTTGAGCGTGTGAATGGGCAAGTCCTTGAGGTACTTCAGCGAGGAAAAGCCGGTACCGAAGTCGTCCAGCGAAATGCGGATACCCATCTCGTGTAGGCGTCGCAGGAGCGCAATGGTGGTTTCCGGGTCGCGCATGGCGACGCTTTCCGTGATCTCCAGTTCGAGCGAGTGCGGACCGAGTGTCGTCTGCGCTAGCACGCGCGTGACGGTTTCGAAGAAGTCGGGCTGTTGGAACTGTCGCATCGAAATGTTGACGGCAAGACGCAATAGGGGTAGCCCAGCCAGCTGCCAGGCCCTCACTTGTTCGCAGCTTGTACGCAGAACCCACTCGCCAAGCGGCACGATGAGGCCGGTCTCCTCTGCCAACGGAATGAAGGAGTCTGGCTGGACCAGACCACGCTCGGGGTGTTGCCAGCGAACGAGCGCCTCGACGCCGACGATGCGCCGCCCGCTTACCCGCACCTGCGGTTGGTAGTAGACGACGAACTCCTCGCGTTCCAGCGCGCGGCGCAGATCGCTTTCCAGGTTCAGCCGTTCAAAGGCCTTGGCATTCATCGCCGGTGTATAGAGCTGATAGTTGTTCCTTCCCATCTCCTTCGCGCGATACATAGCGGCGTCGGCGTTGTTGATGAGAGCCTTTGCCTCCGTGCCATCGTCCGGGTAGATGGTAACGCCGAGGCTGGCTGTCGTCGAAAACTCGCCGCCCTCGAACTGGAGCGGCCTTCGGAACGCGAACAGGATGTCCTCGGCGAGCTTCGCGCCATCCTCGGCGCGGGCGACGCCGGGCAGCAGCAGCATGAACTCGTCGCCACCGAACCGGGCGACCGTGTCTCCCTCGCGGACGAGATTCGTGAGGCGCTGCGCGGTGGCCTTGAGCGCGCGGTCGCCCGCCATGTGACCGGACGTGTCGTTGATGAGTTTGAAGCGGTCGAGATCGAGCGAGATGATCGCGAGGGCTCCGTTGTTCCGGTGCGCCTGCGCCAGCGCCACCGAGATCCGGTCCTGGAACAGTGCGCGGTTCGGCAAGCCGGTCAAGGCGTCGTGGTATGCGAGGTACTTGATCTTGTCTTCGGCACGTCGGCGCTCGATCACGCGGCCGAGCAGGGTCCCGATGTCCGCCATCGTCTCGAGGAGCCGCTCGTTTGGCTCCAGAGCCTCTGGTGCGAAGAACTCGAGCACGCCGACGACCTCCCGACCAGCGAGCACCGGGAACGCGAAGCCGGCCTTTACGCCGATGTCCTTCGCGTGCTTCGCCCTGGGAAAGTTATCGTCCTTGTTGACGTCCATGATCCAGGCAGGCTTGCCGCTGCTGAGCACGCGGCCCGGTAGCCCAATGCCCGGCAGGAATCGAGTTGCTTCGGTGATCTGGCGGAACGTCTGGTAGCGTTCGGGATGGTCGAGGTGCCAGAGGCCGCTGGGGGCGAGCTCGCCGGTTGGCTCGTCCAGCAGATACACGTCTCCTACGGGCCAGCCGGTGTACGCGCACACCTGGTCGAGGGCGATCTGCAGCGCGTCATCGATGGTGACGGCCTCATTTGCAGCCGTAGCGACCGCCTTGTGTAGCAGCAGCTCCTGCTGGTGTTCGTACAGGCTGCGCGTGCTGCGTTCGGCGACCGTCTCGGCCTCGAGTCGGGCCTTTCGCTCGCGGGCAAGCCGCCGCTCCGCCGCCTGGAGCGACGGCTGCTCAGCTCGATCTGGGACCGTCATGCAGCCAGCGCGTCCCGCTGGAAGGCAATCGTTAGTTGGCAGGACTCGTCGCCACGGAGCATACATTTCGGATGCTCCAGCCTGACCTGCTCCCCGAAAAGCGCCGCGGCGCCCTCAATCATTCCCTCAGCGAGCGCGCAGAGCTTGCGTTCGGAGTAGTAGGTCATTTGAACGACGCCGTCGCTCGAAGTATCGAACTCGAACACCGGCACTTGCGCGCCCGGGTAGATCTTGCGCACTTCCGGGTGAATGATGTCGTTGAGCGTGAGGATGAACGATCGGGTTGTGGTGTGCGGCTCGAAGAACAGCGGATAGCGCTCCGCCAAGAGAGGGATTGCGTTCCGGCCGAACCAGCGAATGACTTCGTCGGGAGGCGTATCCAGCGCTTTGGATGCGGCGCCGACGAGCTTGATCAGCTCCTCGTCCGCGTAGCTGCCCAGCGAGGTGTAGACGCCATCGAGCTCTGCGGCCTCCAGCAGCGCATCCCAGGTGTCCTCCCCATAGTCCCGGCGCACGACCTCTTCGAGCAGATTGAAGACAATTCCCTTCATAGGAACCTCCTGACGTATGAGGGGTGCAGTCGTAAGAGTATCGGCATGTTCGCCTCCTGAGTGGAGCCAGTCAGCTTCGTTTGACCGCGATCCAGCGGACTGGCCATAATGCTCGTACGATGGCGACGGAATCGATCGATCTCGAACAGCTCGCGTCGGCGGCGACGGCCGGTCTCGCTTCGGCGCGGGACGAGGCGGCGCTCGAGGCGTGGCGCATCGAATACCTGGGGCGCAAGGGACGGCTGACCGGACTGCTGCGCACGCTCAGCGACTTGCCGATCGAGGAGCGGAAGCGCGTCGGCGCTGAGGCGAACGCGCTCAAGCAGCAGCTCGAGGCCGCGTTCGAAACGAAGCGGGAGGAGCTGCAACGCGAAGCGCTCGCGACCACCGTCGAGCAGGGCTGGCTGGACGTCACGCTGCCGGGCCGCCCGAAGAAGATCGGCCGGCTCCACCCCGTGACGCAGACGCTGCGCGACATGCTGGCCATCTTCCGGTCGATGGGCTTTTCGATCCTTGAGGGGCCGGAGGTCGAGGTCGACTACTACAACTTCCAGGCGCTGCGCATCCCGGAGGACCACCCGGCGCGTGACCTGCAGGACACGATCTACATCGATCAGGCGAACGGCGGGTCGAAGACGCCGCTGCTGCTGCGCACGCACACCTCGCCGAACCAGGCGCGCTTCATGGAGCAGCACCAGCCGCCGATCCGCATCGCCGTGCCGGGCCGCTGCTACCGATACGAAGCGACCGACGCCACACGCGAGTGGATGTTCACGCAGATCGAGCTGCTGGCGGTGGATGAAGGGCTGAGCATGGCCGACCTGAAGGGTACGCTGTTCGAGTTCGCGAAGGGGATGTTCGGCCAGGACCGGCGCGTGCGCTTTCGCTGCGACTACTTCCCGTTCGTGGAGCCGGGCGTCGATATGGCGATCGACTGCTTCCTCTGCGGCGGCGAAGGATGCAAGACGTGCCGCTATGAAGGCTGGATCGAGGTGCTGGGCGCGGGCATGGTGCACCCGGAGATCCTTTCGAACATGAGTTACGACGCTGAGCGCTACACGGGCTTCGCGGCGGGCATCGGCGTGGAGCGGATCGCGCTGCTGCGCCACGGCGTCGAAGACATCCGGCTGTTCTACCAGAACGATCTGCGCTTCCTCGGGCAGTTCTGATCGACCGTGCGCGTTTCCCTCAAGTGGCTCGCTGACTACGTCGAGGTGAAGCTCCCGCCGAAGGAGCTTGCCCATACGCTCACCATGGCCGGGCTCGAGGTCGAGAAGATCGAGCGGGTCGGCGGCGACTGGGACGAAGAGCTGATCACCGTCGGCCGCGTCGTCGCGGTCGCGGCGCACCCGAACGCCGACCGGCTGCGCCTGGCCACCGTCGACTACGGCGCGGCCGAGCCGCTGACCGTTGTCTGCGGCGCGCCAAACGTCGCTGCGGGACAGAAGGTCGCGTTCGCGCGCGCGGGCGCAAGGCTGATCGACGGGCACACCGGGAAGCCGTCCGAGCTGAAGCCGGCCAAGATCCGCGGCGTCGAGTCCAGCGGCATGGTCTGCTCGGAGCGCGAGCTGGGGCTTTCGGAGGAGCACGAGGGCATCCTCCAGCTGCCGGACGACGCGCCGGTGGGCGAGCCGCTGGCGCGTTACCTGGGCGACGTCGTGCTTCAGATCGATCTCAAGCCGAACCGCGCCGACTGTCTCTCGATGCTGGGTGTCGCGCGCGAAGTAGCGGCGCTGACGAACGGGACGCTGCGCGAGCCGGAGCGCACGTACGACGAGCAGGACGAGCCGGTCGCGCAGAAGATCGCCGTCGAGATCGCAGACCCGGACCTCTGCTACCGCTACATCGCGTCCGTGATCGAGGGCGTGAAGGTCGGGCCGTCGCCGCAGTGGATGCAGGAGCGGCTGATCGCGGGCGGCATGCGCCCGATCAACAACGTCGTCGACATCACGAACTACGTGATGCTGGAGATCGGCCAGCCGCTCCATCCGTTCGACTACGAGAAGCTGCGCGGGCAGAAGATCATCGTGCGTCGGGCGCGCGCGGGCGAAAAGATGCGCACGCTGGACGGCATGGAGCACGAGCTCACTGCGGAGACGCTCGCGATCGCGGACGCCGAGGTGCCGGTCGCGCTGGCCGGCGTGATGGGCGGCTACGACTCGGAGGTGACAGAGGGCACGACGACCGTGCTGCTCGAATCGGCGACGTTCCATCCGACGAACGTCCGCCGGACGGCGACGCGGCTGAAGGCGCGCAGCGAAGCGTCGACGCGCTTCGAGAAGGTGCTGCACCCGGAGCTGGCGCTGGTCGCCGCGCGGCGCGCCACGAAGCTGCTCGTCGAGATCGCGGGCGGCCGCGCCTACCACGGCTTCGTCGACGTATACCCGCAGCCGTGGAAGGACGTGCGCATCGAGCTGACGCGCAAGCGGCTGCAGCAGGTGCTCGGCATCGACCTGCCGACGTCGACCGTGCGGCACGCGCTGACGTCGCTCGGCTTTTCGTGTCAGTGGCAGCCGCCGGACGCGTACCACGTGCGCGTGCCCTACTGGCGCACCGACGTGCGCATCCCGGACGACGTGGCCGAGGAGGTAGCGCGTGTCGTCGGCTACGATGCGATCCCGACGAAGGGCCTGGGCGGCGAGATCCCGGCGTCGCTGCCGCAGCCGCAGCGCGAGCTGCGCGAGGCGCTGCGCGACGCGCTCGTCGCCGCGGGGATGCAGGAAGTGATCACCTACTCGCTGACGACGCTGGAGGCGCTGCAACAGGTCGTCCCGCCGGAGGAGCTGGCGACGTACCCGCCGCTGCGCGTAGTCAATCCGGTTAGCGCCGAACACGAGTACCTGCGCCCTGTGCTGCGCGCGAGCCTGCTCGAGACGCTGGCCGCGAACGTCCGCCAGCAGGAGGGCGAGATGGCGCTCTTCGAGGCGGCGCGCGCGTACCTGACGGAGCCAGGGGGTGGCCAGCCGCGCGAGCAGGAGCATATCGTTGGGGTAGTCGGTGGCCAGCGCGAGGACCGCTGGGGCCGTTCGTCCGGCGAGCCGGTCGACTTCTACGACGCGAAGGGCTACATCGAAGCGGCGCTCGCCGCGCTCGATATCGAGGCGACGCTCGAAGAGAGCGCCGAGTTCGGCATGCTGCCCGGTCGAGCGGCGGCGATCCTGTTCGATGGCCGGCGGGTAGGGACAATCGGCCAGGTTCACCCGCAGGTCGCAGCAGCGTTCGATATCGACCGCGACGTTTATCTTTTTGAGCTGATCGTGGACGACCTGGTGCCGTCGTTCGGCAACCTCGTGCGCGCCGAGCCGGTCGTGCGCTTCCCGCCGGTCGCCGAGGACCTGGCCG
>JBIOYF010000253.1:0-3472 GCA_044870035.1 Dehalococcoidia bacterium | reverse complement strand
CGATCCGGTAGCGCATCGCGGCGAAGAACGCGGGCTCGCGCCTCGCCGCCCAACGCAGCAGGTCGTGCGCCAGCCGGCCCGTTCCTGCGCCCTGCTCGACCAGGTCGAACGCCGCCGGTTCGCCGAGCGCGCGCCACAACTGCGCGACCTGCTTGCCGGCGAGCGCGCCGAAGATCGGGTGTACTTCCGGGCTGGTGAGGTAGTCGCCGGAGCGGCCCATCGGCTCGCGGCTGGGGTAGTAGCCGAGCTGCGGGTGGTAGAGCACCGTCTCCATGTAATCGTGGAACGTGATCGGCCCCTCCGCCTCGATGCGCCGGCGCAGCGCATCGACCAGCGCAGGATTGTCCGTCGTCGACTCGAACTCGCCGTCCACGCTCCCTATGGTAGCGGTTTGATTCGGCGAGCCCGTGGGGGACTGGTTTCAAACTCGCCCTTGGGCTAGACAGGAAGCTGAGGCACCAGTCCAGCGCTGAACTGTAGTACGAGTTGGCTGTCGATTGCCGTAATCGCGATATCCGTGTCGACGTCGGCGCCAAGATCGCAGGTCACATCGTCCAGAAGTTCAGCTTCGAATTGGAGGATGAGCGCCGCGTCGATGCTGTTGGTCTCCTCATTGCAGTCGACGTCGCCGCTGCCGAGCACGCCGTTGCCGTAGCCCCACTCCAAAAGACGGGGTGCCGGTGAGAAGCAATCTTTGCATTCAAGGGTAAGGTCGAGAAAGGCGGAGCTTGTTTCGCCTGGGTCAGCGCAGGATACGTTCCAGTCTCGGGTTCTCACACGTTCGTTCCCCTTCCGTTCCTCAGTGAGGCGGCCGCGGGGACAACCGGGTGGACTACTGGGTCCCGCAAATATCCCATCTAGCGTGGCGCTGATGCGTATTGACGTAGCCGCGACGCTTCCTTCATTTTTGAACGTCGCCTTCCAATGATTGCCGCCGCTCGCGTCACTAGCGGAGAGCTGCGACATAGCCGCCAAAACAGCGAAACCCAAGACTAAAGTGGCGACCGCCACCTGTCTCCCCATAGGTCGATTATATCACCGCTCTGCGAAACACGGCCTAGACCAGGTCCGAATCGCCCGCCATCAGGTGCAGGGCGGCGTCCGGCCGGAGGAGAAACTCGAGACCGCCCGACGCGCGCCTGTCTTTCCAGAGAAACGGCACGGTGCGCCGGTAGCGGACGAACCCGTGTCCGCGAACGGTCTCCAGGTAGGGATGGTGCGCGGGCGTCCAGTACTCAACGACGGGCGCTTGCGCCGCGCGGAAATAGTCGAGCGCGTCTGCGAGCAGACAGTCCAGGACGTCGTCTCTGTCGGGCAGGACCAGCAGGTCCGCGACGTGCCCTCTCCCGTTCGACATGCGCAGGACGCTGTAACCGAGCACCTGGCGGTGCTGTTCGACCGTCCGGATCGCGAACTCGCCGCTGCGAGCGTCAGCGTAGCGCCAGTTCAGATAGTCCTTCGAGCGCGCCACAACGAAATCGAAGGGCTCAGCGGCCCGCGCGAAGAACTCGTCGGCCTGGTCGTCGAAACCGCACGACTCCTGGACTGACCAGCGAGCGGCCCACCGCTTGGTTCGTTCGCCGCGCGGGAGCTCGCGTTCGAGGACGAGGACTGGGTTGCCGAACGGCTGAAAGGTGTGAAGATAGTGGCGCAAGGCCGCGGGGTGTCCTGTGTGGCCAAAGCGAAGGTCAATGCCACCCAGGACGTGCTCTTCTGCGAACGCCACCATCTTGGTCAGGAGTCCCTTCCCCTGGAACGCGGGCGCGACGACGGTGTCGACGCCGTGCTGGGCCAGCAGGGTACGCCCGCGCACCATGACATGCTGCACGAGTGACAGCAACGAACCGACGATCTTCCCGTTCCGCTCCGCTACGACCTGGTAGGAGGGCGCCTCCGGGCAGCTTCTTAGCTTCCAGCGCAGGTGCTCCAGATGGGGGACGCCAACGTCCACCACCGGCCACCGTCCGAAGGCTTCCGTCAGGAGCTGAAGCACGGCCGGAGCGTCGCGCTCGTCGTAGCGCCTCGGGACAATATCCTGAGCCGTTTCTATGCCCATCAGTTCGCCCGCTCACGCCCAGTTTGCGCGTCGCCGCGCGGGCGTTCAAGTTGGGGCGTCACTTGACTGCACGCCGCCGTCTCGCCACAATCACAAGCGCCATGCCCAGCCGCACCGATGCGCCGCCCGCCCGCAGGGGCGAACGCCTGGACCTGGAGCCTCGCATCAAGCTCTGGGTGGAGAAGGACGGCCGGCTGGTGCTGAGCGACTACCGCGTGCAATTGCTGAAGCACATTGGGGAAACGGGGTCGCTCGCCGAGGCGGCGCAGCGCATGGGCTTGTCCTACCGGCGCGCTTGGGGAAAGATACGCGAAATCGAGCAGAACCTCGGCGTCACGTTGGTCCAGAGCGAGATCGGCGGCGCAGGTGGTGGCGGGAGTCACCTGACGCGCCGGGGCGAGCGGCTCGTTGCGCTGTACCAGCGCTTCCGCCAGCTCATGGAGAGCGATCTAGGCAAGGAGTTCAAGGAGGTCTTCGATGCGTAGCTTTTTTCTCGCCCCCGATATGCTGACACTAACATATCGCAAGCTCGCGCTGTCGCTTGCGGTGCTCGTCATGGCCGCCGGATCGTTGTTCGCGCTTTCGTGTGGCGGCAGCAGTAACGACGTCATCCTCGCGACGACGACGAGCACGCGCGACAGCGGTCTGCTCGATGTGCTCGTCCCCGCGTTCGAGAAGGAGAGTGACTACCACATCAAGGTGATCGCCGTCGGCACCGGCCAGGCGCTCGAGATGGGCAGCCGCGGCGACGCCGACGTGCTCCTCGTCCACGCGCCGTCGTCGGAGAAAGAGTTCATGGACGCTGGCAGCGGCATCAACCGGCGGCTTGTCATGCACAACGACTACGTGATCGTCGGGCCGGCGGACGATCCGGCGCACATCAAAGACGCCGCGGACGTCCACGCGGCGATGCAGGCGATTGCGGACGCGCACGCGACGTTCGTTAGCCGGGGCGACGATTCCGGCACGAACAAGTTCGAGCTCAAGCTCTGGAAGGACCTCGACATCGATCCGAAAAGCCTGGACGGCTACGAGGAGACTGGACAGGGTATGGGCGAGACGCTCACGATCGCCGATCAGAAGAACGCCTACACCATCTCCGACCGCGGCACGTACCTGGCGTTCCAGGACACCACCGCGCTCGCCATCGACTTCGAGGGCGACCCGAAGATGCTCAACGTCTATCACGTCATCCAGGTCAACCCCGACAAGTTCGACAACCTGAACGTCGCAGGCGCTGAGGCCTTCGCCGACTTCATGGTCGCCGCCTCGACGCAGCAGCTGATCGGTGAGTTCGGCGTCGACACGTACGGCCAGGCGCTCTTCGTACCGGACGCCGGCAAGTCGGAGGCGGACGTCGGGTTGGAGTAGAGAGCCCGCTGTGGTTTGCAGAGAGATGCTTGGTCCTCCGCTGAC
>JBIOYF010000252.1:0-6155 GCA_044870035.1 Dehalococcoidia bacterium | reverse complement strand
GACACGCGCGTCCCCGTTGTCGAGGAGATCGCTGATGCGATCGGGAAGGGCGCCGAGCTGCTCGGCGTGGCGTGCGAGAAGCCGCTCGCGCGCACCGTCGCCGAGGCGCGGCGCATGCTCGAGCTCGCGCGCGGCGCCGGTTTACGCCATGGCTATCTGGAGAACCAGGTGTTCCAGCCTGCGCTCGTCCGCGGCAGGGAGATCGTCTGGCGCCGCGCCGTGCCGATTGCGGGCCGGCCGTACCTCGCTCGCGCGGCCGAAGAGCACAGCGGCCCGCACATGCCCTGGTTCTGGACGGGCGCGCGCCAGGGCGGCGGCGTGTTGAACGACATGCTCTGCCACAGCTACGAGGCGGCGCGCCACCTGCTCACTGCGCCGGACGAGCCGCGCGACGCGCTCACCGTCGTCGATGTGAACGCGCAGATCGCTTCGCTCAAGTGGACGCGCCCGGAGTACGCGGAGATCCTGCGCGAGCAGTCCGGCGGCGCCGTCGACTACGCGCGCGCTCCGGCCGAGGACTTCGCGCGCGCGACGGTGCGCCTGCGCACGCTGGAAGGGTTGACGGCGCTCGTCGAGGCGACGACGTCGTGGGCGTTCGTCGGGCCGGGGTTGCGCCTGCGCATGGAGCTGCTCGGCCCGGAGTACTCAATGCAGGTCGACACGCTCGCCAGCGAGCTCTCGGTCTTCCTGAGCCGGCGCGTCAGCGGCGGCGAGGGCGAGGACCTGGTCGAGAAGCAGAACGCGGAGCAGGGGCTGATGCCCGTCGTGCCGGACGAGGCGGCGAGCTACGGCTACGTGGCGGAGAACCGCCACATGGTGCGCGCCTTCCTCGGCGGCCGCGAGCCGGACGAGACCTGGGACGACGGCCTCGCCGTCACCGAGGTGCTGATGGCCTGCTACTTGTCGGCGGAGCAGGGCCGGACGATCGCGTTTCCGGCGCCGGAGCTTGCGACGTTCGTCCCGGCGGTGGCGAGAGGAGAGTGGCGCGGCTGAGCTAGCGCCGCGGCTCCCACGAGAAGTACCGCACCGATACGAGCGCGCCGGCGATGCCCCACGCCGCGATGATTGCGAGGCGCCCAGGCTCGAAGCCGGCGCCGCCCTGGTAAGGGTTGAAGGCAGTCTGCAGCGCCTCGGAGAAGTGGCGGACTGGGAAGACATCGCCGATGGCGAGCAGCCAGCCCGGCGCGTCGCTCAGGCGGATGAAGACGTTCGAGATGAAAAAGAGCGGCAGGATCGAAGCGTTGACGACCGCCGGGGCGGCATCCGCGTTCGGGATGATGGCGGTCATCGCGAGGCCGAGCGCACAGAACGACGCCGCGCCGACAATGAGCGTGACGATCAGCGCCGGCATGGTGTTCGTCGGAATGTCGACGTTGTAGAACAGGTCGCCCGCGATGGCGATGACGGCCGTGAGCAGCACCGCGATCAACGTCGCGTGGATAATCCGGCCGCCCAGGAAGGTCCAAGGCGGTAGCGGCGTGCCCCTCGTGCGCTTGAGGAGCCCTCGGTCGCGTGCGCCGCACACCATCATGGCGATATTCGTATAGCACGCGCTGATCACGGCGAACGCTGCGATCGCGGGGACGTAGAACGCGGACTCATCCGCCACGCCGCCGTGCACGCGGATATCCTGCTTTCCGAAGAGCAGGTTGAAGATCACCATGAGCATCAGCGGAAACACTACCGTGAAGAACGCGGCAGCCGGGTTGCGCCAAAACGCGCGGTTCTCGTAGCTCACCTGGCGTAACGTCAGACGGAGCGCGTTCACGGGTCGGCCTCCGGACTGCGCGCGGCGTCGGTCAATGCCAGGTAGACGTCTTCGAGCGAACGGCGGCTGACGGCGATCTCCTCCAGCTCGATGCCGCGCTCGATCGCCCAGCTCGTCAGCAGATGGAGCGTCCGCGTCGGCTCCCTCGTTTCGATGATGACACGTCCGTCCTCCAGCACCGCGGCGGAGCGCAGCTCGGGCGGCAGCGCGGAGGGCGGTTGCGCAGAGCGAAACGCGATGCGCGTCTCGCCGGTAGGCCCGATCAAGTCGCCCGGCTTGCCTTCCGCAACGATGCGCCCTTCGCTGATGATCGCGACGCGGTCGGCGAGCTCCTGCGCTTCGTCCATGTAGTGCGTGGTCAGGAACACCGTCTTGCCGAGCGCGCGCAGGCTCTTGATCATCTCCCACGCGGCGTGCCGCGCCGACGGATCGAAGCCCGTCGTCGGCTCATCGAGGAAGAGGAGCTCCGGGTCGCCCGCCAGGCCGATGGCGACGTCGAGCCGCCGCTGCTGTCCGCCGGAAAGCCGCCGCACCCTGGTGGTGCGCTGCTCCGCAAGGCCGACGAGCTGGATGATCTCGTCAAGCGGCCGCGGGTGCGGGTAGTAGCCGCGGAAGAGCTCGACGATCTCTTCGACGGTCAGGTACGGCTCCATGGCCGTGTCCTGGAGGACGATGCCGATCCGGCGCTTGAAGGCGAGATCGTTGTGGGCCGGGTCGTATCCCAGCACGGCCACGTCTCCGCCGGAGCGCGACCGGTAGCCCTCCATGATTTCGACGGCGGTCGTCTTGCCGGCGCCGTTCGGCCCGATCAGGGCGAAGATCTCGCCGGTGGCCACGCGCAGATCGATGCCGCGCAGCGCTTCGAGCGCGCCGTACGTCTTGCGCAGCCCGCGCACGTCGATGGCGAGGCCGCCGTTCTGGTGAATGCTGGTCACGTCGAAAGGTTAAGGCGAAGCGAGGGGAAGGGCTAGTCCTCCACTGCGACTTCTCGCCCTTCCTCCGAAGACCGGTACGCCGCGCTCAGGATGCGCTGCACGTTCATCGTCTCTTCTTCTTTCACCAGCAGCTCGCGTTCGCCGCGCAGGGCTGAGAGGAAGCCGCGGATCTGTAGCTCGTACGTGTTGCGCGGCTGCAGGGTGTTGTACGTCTCGTCGGCCAGGACGCCGTTGCGCGTGTGGTGCAGCGCGGGCGGGTTCGTCGTTGCGCCGCCTTCCGTGCCGAGGACACGGATGCCGAAGAAGTTCTTCTCGATGTGCGCCGCCCACGAGGCGCGCAGGACGAGCGTCGCGTCATTCTCGAGGCGGACCAGCGCGACGGCGAAGTCCTCGACGTCGAACTTCGCCGGGTCCCACGTGTTGCCGAGGATCCTGGCGACCTCAGGCCGGTGGCCGAAGCGCGCCTGCACCGACGCCGAGACGGTCAGCGGCTTCGGGTTGCCGATCAGCCAGATCGCCTGGTCGAGCACGTGCACACCGATGTCGTACAGCGCGCCGCCGACTGAGGCCGACTTCTGGTGGAAGGCGCCCCAGGTCGGGATGCCCAGCCGGCGCATGGCGTCGACCTCGACGTGGTAGATCTCGCCGAGCGCGCCGCTCTCGATCACGCGCTTGATCGCGCGGACCGGCGCCTCGTAGCGCAAGTGCTGGCCGGCCATCAGCACGCGGCCTGCCTTGCGGGCGGCGTCGAACATCTCGTGCGCTTCCGCGACGCTGGTCGCGAGGGGCTTCTCGCACAGAACATGCGCGCCCGCCTCGAGCGCGGCGATGGTGACGTCCCGATGCAGAGCGTTGGGCAGGCAGACGCTGACGATGTCCGGCTTTTCGGCGTCGATCATCTCGCGCCAGTCGCTGTAGACCTTCGGAATGCCGTACTGCTGCGCGAGGAGCTCGGCGCGTGCGGTATCGAGGTCGCAAATGGCCGCGATGGGCGCCTTCGCTGCGGCGTAGGCGGGGAGCTGGACAACGCGCGCGGCAAACCCAGCGCCGACAACTGCGATCTTGTAGTCGCTCATGCGATCAGCCTCTCCAGCAGCGTCTTACACGCCGCGATGCCCTCGCGCTCAGAGAGCCGCTCGCCCTCGAACTCGATGCCGACGTAGCCGCGATAGCCCGCGTCCTTCACGATCTGGATCATGCGCGCGAAGTCGATCTTCGTCTCGTTGCCGTCCGGCCCAAAGTCGTAGCACTTGGCGCTCACGGCCTTCGCGTGGCGCATCAGCCGCTCGACGCCGTCGTAGCGGTCGGTCTCCGGCGGGAAGTTGCCGAAGTCGGGCAGCGTGCCGAGCTGCGGGCTGCCGACGAGCTCCATGAGCGAGCAGAGCCACCCGGCGTCCGAAGACAGGCCGCCGTGGTTCTCGATCATCACGTCGATGCCCGTGCCGTCCGCGTAGTCGAGCAGATGACCGAGCGCCTCGGCGCAGCGCTCGCGCATCGCGGTGGGATCGCTCTCGTCGCCGCGCGCGTTCACGCGGATTGCGTGGCAGCCGAGCACCGCCGCGATATCGATCCACTTACGATGGTTGTGCGCCGCCTGGATGCGCTTGGCCTGCTCCGGATGGCCGAGATCGCCCTCCAGGTCGCACATGATCAGCGGCAGCGCGACGCCCGCGTCGCCTGCGCGCTTCTTCATGTGGCGGAGGTAGGCATACTGAGGCGACGGGAAGAACGTGTTGACCAGCTCGAAACCGCCGATGCCCATCTCGTGGCACGTGTCCAGCATGCCGAGCTGGTCCAGCTCCTTCGCGAAGTACGCCTTGTGCAGCGACCACGCCGCGAGCGAGATCTTCAGTCCGTTGTCAGTCATCGTTGCGCCTCCGGCAGCGGGTGCACACTCACTTCGCGAACATGGACGACCGAGTCCTGGTCGTGGTTCTGCAGGCCGACGTAGCCGACCTCGGCGCGAGGCGTCCGTTCCGGCTCGTAGCCGAACTGGCGCTCCGGCACCGGGCCCTTCGGGTCGAACTGCGTAACGAGCGTACCGTTCAGCATCACGTCGACGAGATCGCCGCGCATCGCGATGTCCATCACGTTCCACTCGCCGGGCGGCTTCTGCGCGTCGGCCAGGCCGCGGCTGAGCGAATAGATGCAGCCGGTCTTGTGGTACTCGCCGCCTGTGGCCAGGATCTGCACCTCGTAGCCGTGGTGGACCGCGTACCACGGGTCGCGCGGCCGCTCTTCGATGCGGATGAAGACGCCTGAGTTGTCCTCGACGCGGCTTACCTTGTACACGACGCGCAGCAGGCAATTGCCGAACCGCCCCTCCGCGTACCAGAGCAGACCCATGCCACCCTGCGTGCGCAGCGCCCCGTCCTCGACGGCGAAGCCGCCCGGGCCGGTCATCTCCCACCCGGTCAGGTCGCGGCCGTTGAAGAGCTGCTGTTCTGTCATTGTGATAAGCAGACGATAGCCGGGGTCTCCGGCTCGGCGCATTATAGCGGCAGCATGTTCCAAGCGCATTCGCTGATCCGTTATCGAACTGATAGCGGTATGTCCCCCAAGGCAACCCCTTCGTTACTGGGGCGGCGCTAGGATAGAACCTGGAGCCATTCGAGGAGGCGATGCAATGTTCAAAGAGAGTCATGTCCAACAGGCAGTCGAAAAGATGGCGACAGTGCGCGAAAATCTGACCGGCCGGGTCGATGCCCAGCGCATCCAGGAGGGCGAGAAGAAGGCGCTCGAAAAGGTTGAGCGGATCCCGTCGAACGTTTATCTCGCCGGTGTCCTCGGATCGATAGCGCTTTCGGCAGTGCTCTTCGTGCGAGGCAGGCGCGCGTGGGCGCTCTTCGTCGGGCTCTGGCCACCGACGATCCTCAACCTCGCAGTCGCAATCAAACAACTGCGACCTTCGCACGAGATCTCGACGCTGCGCAAGGCGGCGTAGGCAGGCTTGGCCATGGACTTGCTGCCCTGGCTGCTCGCGGGACTCGTCGGCGCCTACGTGGGTAAGTTGCTCACCTACAACGAACCGAAAGACGCGGGGCTGACGGTCCTGCTCGGCGCCATTGGCGGGCTCCTCTCCTGCCTGGTGGCCGTCATGTTCGGCCTTGGGGGAGGCCTCGCGAGCTATGCTCCGGAGCGTCTGATGCTGGTCGGCGTCGGATCGTTTGCGATCCTGCTCGCGTACCGCGTGCTCTCTCGTTTCGCAGCAGTCTAGGCTTGCGACGCCTCACGTCGATGCACGGCGATCTGCTACGCTGCGCGCGTGCCATCCGCCACCACGGTCCAGATCGGCGGCCACGAGCTGTCGTTCACGTGTCATGCCGGCCTGCTCGCCGGGCGCGGCCTGGCGAACTCGCCGGCAGGCGTTCGCGAGTGTCTTGAGGCCGGCGCCTCCCGCGTCGAGATCGACATCCACTCGATGGCCGATGACGACTACCTGGTCAGTCACG
>JBIOYF010000251.1:0-2871 GCA_044870035.1 Dehalococcoidia bacterium | reverse complement strand
GGGCCGCCGGTGGGCGGCGAGCTCGGCCAGTCGATTCAGTCGACGGTCTGCGCGGAGTGCTGGAACGAATGGCGCGAGACCTCGGCGCGGCTGATCAACCACTACGGCCTGAACCTCGGCCTGCCGGACCACCGCCAGGAGCTGCGTCGCGTGATGAAGGAGTTCCTGGGGCTGGAACAGGCGCCCGCCGGTTAGCCACAGATCGGCACAGATAATCACAGATTGAAATTGCAAACACACATCGTGTTCTGAACAAGATCATCAGTGGAAGTCTGTGTCCATCTGTGGGTGATCTAGCCGCCGTCATCTTCGACTACTACGGCACGCTCGCGGAGTTCACGGCCGCCCAGCGCGTCGCGGTGTTCGATGATCTGGCGCGCAACGTCGGTGCCTCGCTCGTGCCGGGCGAGGCGTACCACCACTGGCGTGAGCGTACGACGCGCGACACTGCTCTCCGATTGCGTAGCTACGACCGGCCACCCCTGGACGGCGAGATGCTGCCATTTGTGTCGTTCCGCGAGGTGTGGGAGCATCGCTTCGCCGAGCTATTCAGCGTGTGGCGTGTCGAAGAGGAACCCAACGTCGGCGTCGAAGCGTATGCGACCGCGCACGCCTGCGCGCTCGCCTATACTGACGTGCCGGCAGCGCTCGATGAGCTGCGGCACTCCTACCGGCTGGCCGTGCTCTCGGATGCCGACCGCGATTTCCTGCGAGCCAGTTTGGAGCAGAACAACCTCACGCTCGATCTTGTCGTCGCATCCGACGAAGTGCGCGTTTATAAGCCGCACGCGTCGTTCTTCCGTGAGGTTTGCGCGCGACTCGGTGTCGAGCCGTCGCAGGCCGTGTACGTGGGCGATAGCCCGTGGGCGGATATAGCCGGTGCGCGCAATGCCGGACTCCGCGCCATCTGGATCAACCGCCACGATCTGCCCTGGCCCGAAGACATCGAGCCGCCGGAGACGACGATCACAACGCTGGCGGAGCTAGGGGAAGCGTTGGGCTAGGCCGGCGAGGGCCCGGACGCACGTAGGAAGGAAATACCCTTCGCTTCGCTCAGGGTGACACAGGAGATGACGCGCTGGTACGAATCGACCGATCATATGGAGGACCGCGCCGCGCTGCTTACCGAGCGGCTCGGGCCCGAGGCGCTGGCCAGGCTGCATTCGGTCCGGCCGGAGTTCGATCCGGAGGAGCGCTTCACGGAGCTGGTACGGCAGCACCTGCGCGCCGGGGACGTGGTGGTCGATATCGGCGCGGGCGGCGGCAGCTGGCTGATGCCGAACGTTGCGCTCGACCCGGACGTGGACGCGCCCCTCGTCGACCGCATCGTCGCGGAGCACGGCGGGCCGGACGGCGTCCGGCTGACGGTACACCGGCTCCGTCTGGTGGCGCGGAAGACCGGATAGCGTCGCCGGCATCGTCACAGGCAATCTGTGAAAATCTGTGTGTATCTGTGGCCATTCCGGTAGCTCTGTGTCAACCTGTGAGCACCGTGGCTAAATCACACGAGCGCTCCCGCAAGGTCTTTGAGGCGTCCCGGCGGCTGATGCCGGGCGGCGTCAACAGCCCCGTGCGCGCCTTCCGCGCCGTCGGCGGCGAACCGGTCGTCTTTGCGTACGGCAGGGGCCCGTACCTCTATGACGTGGACGGCAACGAGTACCTCGATTACGTCCTCTCGTGGGGGCCGCTGATCCTCGGGCACGCCAACGCGTCGGTCGTCGAGATACTGAAGCGCGCGGCCGAGCGCGGCACGACGTTCGGCGCGCCGACGGAGCTGGAGGCGGAGATGGCGCGTCTCGTCGTCGACGCCGTGCCGTCGATCGAGATGGTGCGCTTCGTCAACTCCGGCACAGAGGCGACGATGTCCGCGCTGCGGCTCGCGCGCGCGTTCGCCGGCCGCGACAAGATCGTGAAGTTCGAGGGCGGCTACCACGGCCACTCCGACGGCCTGCTCGCGAAGGCCGGCTCGGGCGTGGCGACGCTGGGGCTGCCGGACAGCCCGGGTGTGCCGGCGTCGTACGCCGAGCAGACGCTGGTCGCGCCGTACAACGACGCGCAGGCCGTCCGCGACGTGTTCGAGCGCCACGCGAACGAGATCGCCGCGGTGATCGTGGAGCCGGTCGCGGCGAACATGGGCGTGGTGCCGCCGGCCGATGGCTTCCTGCAGTCGCTGCGCGAGATCACGCGCGATGCCGGCGCGCTGCTCGTCTTCGACGAGGTGGTGACGGGCTTCCGGCTGGCGTTCGGCGGCGCGCAGTCGGTCTACGGTGTGGAGCCAGACCTGACGTGCCTGGGCAAGGTGATCGGCGGCGGGCTGCCGGTCGCCGCGTACGGCGGCCGCCGCGAGATCATGTCGCTGCTGGCGCCCGAGGGCCCGGTCTACCAGGCCGGCACGCTGTCGGGCAACCCGCTGGCGATGGCCGCCGGCGTGATCACGTTGCGCATCATGTCGGGCGAGGGCGCCTACGGCGTGCTCGACGACCTAGCGGCGAAGCTCACCGATGGCCTGCTCGCGCTGGCGCGGCGCGCCGGCGTGCCGGTGCAGCTGAACCGCGCCGGATCGATGTTCACGCTCTTCTTCACCGACGGGCCGGTGACCGACTACGCGTCCGCGAAACGCGCCGACACCGAGCGCTACGCGCGCTTCTTCCGCGCGCTGCTCGAGCGCGGGGTGTACTTCCCGCCGTCGCAGTTCGAGGCGTGCTTCGTGTCGCTGGCGCACATGGAGCGTGAGATCGACGCGACGCTGGAGGTGGCCGAACAGGCGTTTGGGGAGATGGCAGACTGAGGGGCCATGCGTGTCCTCCAGCGAATACTCTGCTTCTTCGTTCTAGCCATGCTGGCGGCGGCTTGCATGTCCGCCGAGAGTCT
>JBIOYF010000250.1:0-4343 GCA_044870035.1 Dehalococcoidia bacterium | reverse complement strand
CGCGCCGCTGTCGACGTGTAATCGACGGCGGTGCCGAGGCTCATATAGCCGTGGCGGTCCATCGGCGAGACGCGCGCGATGCACACGTCGACCGGAATGAACTCCGAAAGCAGCCGCGGCACCTGGTGAAAGTAGTTCGGCGTGAAGCAGGCATCGCCGCCGTGGACGGCAGCGCGGTCCGCCCCGCCAACGAAGAGCGACTCCCAGTGGATCACGTGGCGCACGTCCGGCTGCAGCACCGTCGCCTTCGTGGCGACGAACGGCAGCAGCGCGCGCATCGTCAGGCTGGTGAACCGCCCCGTTCGGGCGCCGTCCGCGATCGCGGCGAGGATCGCCGGCGGCTCGCCCGCCACGATCGGCTGGACGATGTTCGCGCCATCCGGGATCAGCGCGACGGCCTCTTCCGGCGACTTGAGCTTGCTCTTGTAGGCTTCACGCCAGCGTTCGCTCATGGGCAGCTCCGTGCGAACGCTTATACCGCACGCGGGAGCGGCGCGGCAAGACGGCCGGCCGAGGGCCTACGCCGTCGCGGCGGCCGGCAGCTTGTAGCCGACGCGCGGCAGGGCGAGTCGCAGCGTAGCGATCGTGTCCGCGATGTCCTTCTCCGTCACGAAGCCCAGGTGGCCGATGCGGAAGACTTTTCCGGCCAACGGTCCCTGCCCGCCCTCGATCAGCGTGTCGTACTCGTCCTGGAGCAGCCGGTAGAGCTTCGGCCACTCGACGCCGTCCGGCACCCGCACGGCGGTCACCGTGTTCGACGCGTGCCGCTCGTCGGCGAGCAGCTGCAGGCCGAGCGACTTGACGCCGTTGCGCGTCTGATCGGCGATGCGCTGGTGGCGCTCCACGATGCCATCGATCCCTTCCGCCGTCAGGTGCTGCAGCGCAACGTCCAGCGCGAAGAAGATCGAGATGGCCGGCGTCCAGGGCGTCTGGCCCTTGGCGAGGAAGTCTCTCGCCTTCCCAAGGTCGAAGTAGAAGCGCGGCATCTTGCTCTGCTCGTACGCCTGCCAGCCGCGCTCGCTGACGGAGACCATCGAGAGGCCGGGCGGCACCATCCAGCCCTTCTGCGAGCCGGTCGCGACGACGTCCAGCTGCCAGTCATCGACGCGGCAGCGCAACGAACCGAGGCTGCTGATCGCGTCGACGAGGAGCAGCGCGTCCGGGCGGACGCGCCGCACCGCGGCCGCGATCGCCTCGAGGTCGTTCGTCACGCCGGTCGACGTCTCGTTGTGCGTGACCGCGACGGCCTTGATCGAGCCGTCCTTCTGGAGCGCCTGCGCGACCTGTTCCGGATCGGCGGCGGTGCCCCAGTCGAAGTCGAGCTTCGTCACGTTCGCGCCGTACGTCTTCGCGATCGTCGCGAAGCGGTCGCCGAAGACGCCGATCGAGACGACGAGCAGTTTGTCGCCGGGCGAGAGGAAGTTGACCACCATCGCCTCCATGGCGCCCGTGCCCGACGCCGACAGGCAGTAGACGTCGCCCTTCGTCTCGAAGAGCTGGCTGAGGCCTTTGGTCACGCGACCAATGATCTCGGCGAAAGCGGGGCTGCGGTGGTGGATCATCTGGCGGCCCATCGCCTGGAGGACATCTTCCGGACAGGGGGTAGGGCCAGGGCTACGTAGGTTCACGACAGGGCTCCTTGGGTGGGATGGCTGCATAGTAACAAGGCTTTCAGCCTGTCAGCCAGTCAGCTTGTCAGCCCGCGCCCTCATCCCTGGGTGCCGCCTTCCCCTCTCCCGCATGCGGGAGAGGGGACCGAGGGGTGAGGGCGGTCGGCTGCGGAGACGCCGGCGATCTAGTGCTGAAGTATCTTTCGCTACGGTAGCGGGGACAAGGCGGGCGGCGGCGGAAGATCGCCGGGGACCGTGGGCAGCGAGAGGCCCGGCGGCTCGGCGGTCGGGAGCGCCGGGGCCGTCGCCGGTAGTGGTGGCACCGTGGGCAGAGCAGGAGCAACCGCTGGCAGCGGCGTCGTCAGGCTATCCAGCGCGCCGCTCACAGGACCCAGCGAGCGCCCGGCGTCGTCAACGACGCCTCCTCCTGCTTGCTGCGCGGCGTCGAGCGCGCCGTCTAATGACAGGCCCGCGCCCGCTCCTACAGTTTCGACACGATCGGCGAGCTGCTCGAACAACGCGTCCAGGAGTGGCGCGTCGCTGAGCGCACGCAGAGTGCGGCTTAGGCGCTCCATTTGCTCAACCGACGCCGGAGGCCCGTCGCTCCGGACCGCGCCGGCAGCAGCGTCGTCGCTAGCGCCCGATAGCGTCGAACCGCTTACCAGCGAGGGTCCGCCGGCCCCGGGCGTTACGTGATCCGCCGGCACCACCATCGCGCTCACCGCAATGCCGCCCGTGATGGTCAGTGCCGCGGTCGTGAGCTTCGCCTTCGTCGTCGCGACGGCGAGCGCCTTCGCGATCAGTCCGCCCCCGCTCGACGCGCTGGCCGAGCCGACGCCGTGCAGGATCTTGCCACCCAGCAACACGGGCAATGGCAGGAGCGGCAGCGCCGCGTAGACAGCCGCGGCGCCGCGCATTCGTCCGAGCTGAGCCCGACAGCCGCCGCAGCCGTCGACGTGCGCAGCGACGGCATTCTGCTGGACAGGCGTCGCTTCGCCATCGACAAGTACGGCCATCGACTTGCGCGCCTGGCCGCAGCGCTCCGACATGGCGCCTTCCAAGCGCGCATACGCGTTGGCTATGTTCGAGCGCGCGCGGAAGAGCAGCGTTTCAATGGCCGATTCTGACGTCTCCAAGATCTTCGCTATCTCCCGGTATGAGCGCCCTTCCACCTCGCGGAGGAAAAGCGCGTGATGCTGTCGAACGGGCAACGAAGCGAGGGCCTCCCAAACGAGTCGCATGTCCTCGCGTCGCAGCGCGGCGTCCTCGGGGCGGTCCCCGTCTCGGTCGGGCAGGTCGTCCGGGATCGCCGCGAGTTCGCTCGACGCCCTGCTGCGCGCGCGGTCCACGCAGACCCGCGACGCGACGCGGTAGAGCCACGTCGAGAACGCGGCCGGCTCACGCAGCTTGCCGAGCTCTCGATACACCTTGATCCAAATTTCTTGACAAACATCTTCCGCACCATGCGGGTCCCTAACCGACCGCAGGACGAAATTGTAGATGCGCTCGCCATATCGATGGTACAGCTCCACAAACGCAGACTGATCGCTCTGCGCGGCCAGCACGAGCGCGGACTCCACGGTGGCCCCGTTCGTCATGTGCCGTTCATCTCAGTCCCGTCCGCGTGCTTCTCCTCCGGGTGGAGGCTGTGGCCGGCGGGCCGGCCACAGCCTCGCTGCCGCATTCAGTGGATGCCGATGCTCAATGAGCTGTTCGAAGATGAGTCTCCCTCTACGTCAACACTCGGCGGCGGAGGGAGTGGCGGCAGACTCGGCACTGGGGGCAGAGCGGGCGCTGGCGGCAGCGCCGGGGGTACCGGCACTGGGGGCAACGCTACCGCTACCGAACCGTTCGCGGATGCTTCGAAACTGCCGCCGCCGCTAAGGCTCCCGCCCGTCGAGCTAGCCGAGCCGTTGCTGTTGCCTTCAAACGAGCCAGTCGCAGCCGGACCGGCGATCGACGCCTGGGTACTGCCTTCGAAGCTGCTGGAGCCGCTCGGGACGGGCGGCGGCGCCGGCGGCAGGTCCGCCGACGGTACGGCGAGGGCCGGCGCAGCCGGCAGCGCGATCTCGCCGTTGGCGCTACCGGAGCCATGCCCGCTAAACGCTACCGAGCCTGCGCCAGCAGAGTCGGCACCGGCAGAGCTGTTCTGTTTCAAGTCGTTGTAGGCCAGAGGCGCCATCACTCCAACTCCGATGACGAGCCCGACCGCCATAGCTAGCTTCCTGAACCCGATCAAGCTTAGCATTTCCGCACCTCCGTTTCGTAGATTTCGTGCTCCGCTAGTAAAGACGAGGCTGCAGGGGCTAACCTTGCGCCAGCCAAAGCTAGCCGAATCTGCAGATTCGGGTCGCGGTACAATAGCCACGCTATGGGCACGCCGAACCGGTTCCGCGGGCTACCGTCTGTCGACAAGCTCCTGGCCGTGGAGCGGGTGCGGGCGCTGTCGCGCGAGTACTCCGGCGATACGGTGGTCGCGCTGGTGCGGGAGGAGCTGGCTGCGGCCCGAGAGGCCGTCGGCCGGGGCGCGCAGCCGCCGCCGGTCGAGACGATCGTCGACGCCGTCGGGCGGCGCGCGCGCTCGGCGCTGGCGCCGTCGCTGCGGCCGGTGATCAACGCTACGGGCGTGATCATCCACACGAACCTGGGCCGCGCGCCCCTCTCGGACGAGGCGATCGCCGCGATGGACGCCGTCGCGCGCGGCTACTCGAACCTCGAGTTCGACCTCGACGA
>JBIOYF010000249.1:0-4501 GCA_044870035.1 Dehalococcoidia bacterium | reverse complement strand
TCAGGGGCAGGCCTGCGCCAGCTGCCGCGTCGAGGTCTTTTTGGCGAACGATCAGCCGCCAGACCAAGCGGGGCCGCTGACCACGCAGCACGGCGAAGGCGAAACGTTCCTTGTGGCCGGAACCGCGGGCGTCCTTACGGGTGACTTCTCGATCCCGCTGCCCTGCGACCTGACGGCCGGTCTGCTCACCGCGACTTCAACCGACGCCGACGGGAACACGTCTGAGTTCTCCGCCGACCTTTCGTTCGGCGGCACCGGCCCAAGCGGTGGCTGCGGTCCAAGCACGCCTGTGCCCACGAGCACGTCACCGCCGACGACTCCACCGCCCCCGACGCCGTCGGCCGTGCCACCAACCGCGACACCAACCGGAATGCAGGGCGTATGCGGCGACGTGAACGGGGACCGCATGGTGAACAGCATTGACGCGGCGCTGGTCCTGCAGTACACCGCCGGGCTGCTCCAGACGCTCGTGCAGCCGCAGGGCGCCGACGTCAACAACGACGGCGACATCAACAGCATCGACGCAGCGCTGATCCTGCAGAACAGCGCGGGCCTGCCCGCGAACCTCCGCTGCTCGTAGCCCGAGACTTCGCCTTACGCCGTTGACACCCACCGGGCGCGGAGTATACTTGTGCCGACCGCGCCTGGCGGTAGCGGAAAGGACATCTCCCGCATGCGTTCCCTGTTGAAGCTTGCCCTTATCGTAGGGCTTGGCCTTGTCATGGCGCTGGCCTCCGCACACGCCGGCGCCCCCGGGGCACGCGCGGCGTTCACAGACACGGATGGTGATGGCGCAATCGATCTGGCGGAGGAGGTCTTTGGCTCCAACCCGAACGGCGCATCGAGCACGCCGGAAACAACGGACGCTGTCCTGCTCTCGCTCACGGACACCGGCTGCACGGACGGGCTCGATAACGACGGCGACGGCGCTATTGACGCAAAAGATGGCGGCTGTATGGATTCGGACGGAGCATTTCCGTCCGACGAAACCGAGCTGGTCCTAGGCTCGGACCCGCAGAACGACGAGAGCTATCCCGAGGACAGCCGCTTCGACACTCTATTCTTCTCCATCGGCTACTTCTTTTCCGGTTGTGCCGACGGGGAGGATGACGACGGTGACGGCCTGATCGACGCCGCTGACCCAGGCTGCGGTGCGGTCGACGCTGATAGCGACGGCTTCGAAGACTACGTCGAGAAGTCGCTTGGCTCGGATTGGGAAGACGCTAACAGCCAGCCGGAGCATATGAGCGTAAACCCCGGCTCCTGCACGGACGCGACTGACAATGATGGTGACGCGCTGACGGACGCGGCCGACGAAGGCTGCGTTGTCGCGCCTAACGACGACGTTGCGGACGCCATCGTCGTTGACTCCCTGCCGTTCTCTTACTCGGCAAAAGCCGTAGGTACGACCGCGGAGTTCGGAGAGCGTGTGTCGAGTTGTAGTGGCTTCATTGGCGAGGAGGAACTCCGCGGTACACTCTGGTACAAGTTCACCGCGGACGCCAACACGCACGTGCTCATCGACGCCAGTGGCAGCGATCTGCTCACGTCGGTCTCCGTCTGGCGTGACGGGCCGTTTGGGCTACAGGAAGTCGACTGTTTGACCTCGCTCTTCATCTTTGGCATCCCCGCGCGCTTTGCCTTCGAGGCGACAGCTGGAGAGACGTACTTCGTCCAGGTCGAGCGGCTTGTGTCCATTCCGGACTTGCCAGACTTCGTCTTTCCAGACCTTGCGCGACTCTCCTTCCATATGGATGCGACCGAGCCACCGGCGAACGACGACTTCGCGGACGCGCAGCCGATCACCGGTCTGCCGTTCTCGACATCCGCCGACACGGTCGCGGCGAGCATCGAGGCGAGCGAGCCGCGTGCCTCCTGTCGTTTTCAGGGCTATCCAGCGAACAGCGTCTGGTACCGCTACACGCCCGCCGCCGATACGTACATGCAGGCGGGCGCAACCATAGGCACAGACTTCGGTGTCACTGTCGGCGCGTTTGAAGGCACATCGCTGGCGTCATTGACCCAGGTCGCCTGCGGCCAAGGGGTCCTAGGATTCAGAGCGGAGGCTGGACATACGTACTACCTGCAGGCGGCGGGTTACACATGCCGGTCTCCCGGCGAGGACGGTGGCGGTATCGCCAGCATCTGTTTCGACAGCCGCGCCGGCCACGTTGCCCTTCACGTGGAGTCCATTGCCGTACCGGAATGCCCGGCGCCGCAGTTCACGGTGCCTGATCGTATCGGCGATCAGATTGTCGACGCAGCCCAACCCGACATCCTCTCTATCTCAGGCGCAGCTTTCTCAGATCACCTGTGTTTAACGGTCCATCTAGACCGTGAAATTCCTCGTTACGAGACTTCAAACGTTGGTCTTGACCTTGACCAGGACCGCCTGACCGGTGGAGCCGGTTATGCCGCTGGTACGGTTTGCAGACGGCCGGCTGGTCTGGGCATCGACACGGAGTTCTACATTCGCCCGGCCGAGGGACTCCTTGTGTCGCCACATCCTTCTCCTGTGAGCGGCGACGCATACGCCTTTCTTATCGTTGACCGGTCGTCGCTTAACTTGATCTTTCCTCTCGCTGTCCTGGGAGATGACACCAACGTCGGCTTCGTCGCGGCCGTTCTCGGCCATGGCCAAAGCTCGGACTGCGCGCCCGATGGCGGCAATATCACGTGCCAGAAGGCGGTCTGCGCGTTCGTTGCCTTCCGCAACGGCGACGCGAACTGTGCCGGCGGCGCGAACGCCATCGACGCGGCGCTGGTGCTGCAGTACAGCGCCGGCCTGCTCTCATCGCTTGCGTGCCCGGAAGCTGCCGACGTGACCGGCGATGAACGGATCGACAGCAGAGACGCGGCGCTGATCCTGCAGTACGCCGCCGGCCTTGTTGACGAGCTGCCGCCCGCCTTCGGCCGGTTCACCGTCGAGGGCGGCCCGCCGGAATAAGCGGAACAACGACACGAGTAGAAGGGGCGGTTCCGGACCGCCCCTTCCTCTCGCCGCCCCGACAGGCCCCAGCCTGTCCTGCGGTCTACTACGGGCGCACGCCGATCAGCCGCGCGAGCGAGAGCGTGCTCAGCGTGGCGATGGCGGTGTACCACTTGACGCGGCTGCGCATCGCGTCCTTCGTCTCCAGATTGCCGATAGGCTGGATCTGGATGCCGTCCTCCGCCGTCAGACCAACGACACCCTGATCGGCCTCGCCCATCGAGAAGCAGTAGATCGTGCTGCAATCGGTGGACGTGCCGACGGTCTTGGCGTCCGAGATGTAGTCGTTGATGAAGACCGGCAGGCCGTTGTACATCTGCACCCACTCCAGGAAGTTGCCCGGCCGGGACTCCAGCACGGCGCCGCTGGTACGGACCAGGCTCTGCAGGGTGCGCCGGCTGCGCCGCGACATGACGAGCGCGATGTTCTTCGTCTTCACGGCGTCGATCAGCTCGTCCAGCTTGGCCAGCGTGAGCGTGGCGCCGTTGGTGCCCATGGAAACGGTCTGCGCGGCGGGCAGGCCGGCGCAGATCTTGTCGATGCCGTCGAACGACTTCGCGTCGACGGAGACGTCGCCGTTGATGAAGGTGTCGGCCCATTTGCGAGCGAGCGCCTTCGCCTTCTGCTGGAGCACTGCCGTCTCGATGTCTTGCACGTTGCGCCGGCTGGCCTGGATGAAGTTGTCGACATCGGCGTCACCGCCCATGATCTTGAGCTGGACGGAGACCTGGGTGAAGTCCGGCGTGCTCTCCGTCCACGTATCGCCGACGTTGAAGAAGGCGATCGTCGGCCCAGTGTTGAGCCGGTTGTAGACGAAGTTGTTCCCGACCACTTGGACGAAGGGCAGCTGATCGAGAATGTGCTCCTCCTTGATGATGGTTTCGATGACGCCGGCAAGCACCATGTCAGTGGCGAGCTTAGCCGACTCGGCGAGAGAAAGGGCCATGATCCGTCTCCTTTTCGCTTGCAGTTCGCCCGGCCGTCCGAGGCGACTGTGGCGAGCTTAGGGCCGGCTGAGAAAAGCGCCAAGCGTCTGCTGTCACCTCCCGAGGGAATGCAGCAGCGCCAGCCCGCGCTCGAGCCGTAGGGCGTGGAGGACTGTAGCTAGGAGAGCTTCTTTAGCGAGCCCGGCGTCTGCGCAGAGCCAGCGGGCCGACGAGGGCCAGGCCGAGGACGATCAGGGCGCCGCCCGTGACCAGGTAGGTCCAGTCGCTGCGGACGCCGTGGCCGCCCGTGCCCGGCAACGAGGCCGGGGGCTCCGCGGCTTCCGCAGCGGCCGCGGCTGCGGTCGCCGTGGCGTTCGCGCCGGCGGTCGCCGTCGCGTTTGCGGCCGCCGTGGCGGTGGCTTCGGGGCCCGTGCTTCCGCCGAGCGGAGTCGGCGTGTCCGTAGCGGTCGGCGTGTCCGTAACGGTCGGGGTCAAGGTGTCGGTTGCCGTTGCCGTCGCGGTCGCCGTATGTGTCTGCGTCGGTGTCGAAGTCGGCGTATCGGTCGGCGTCGACGTCGGCGTGTTC